>CACVAV010000378.1:0-9972 GCA_902727945.1 uncultured Thiotrichaceae bacterium
GCGCGTGACGGCTCTGACTTATACCTGACAGCGGGCGCACCTCCGGCGGCTAAGTTTCAGGGGTCATTAAAAGCCTTAGCCAAAGACCGCATGACACCGGAGCAATTGGAAACGATTGCCAATCAGTTGATGGATAAAGAACAACAAAAACAGTTTGAACAAAAACCGGAAATGAATCTGGCGGTAGATGAGGAAGGTATCGGGCGCTTCCGGGTCAATATATTTAAGCAACGCCACCATGTCGCGCTGGTTATCCGTAATATCAAAACAGAGATTCCGAATGCCGATGCATTGGGGCTGCCACCGGTTCTGAAAGAAACCATTATGCAAAAGCGTGGCCTGATCCTGTTTGTAGGCGGCACCGGCTCCGGCAAATCGACCTCACTGGCAGCACTGATTGATTACCGCAACCGTAATGCTGATGGCCATATCATCACCATCGAAGACCCGATTGAATACGTGCACCCGCACCGCCGCTCTATCGTGAATCAGCGGGAAGTGGGTGTGGATACCGATAGTTATGAGGATGCACTGAAGAACACCCTGCGGCAGGCTCCGGATGTGATTTTGATTGGTGAAATCCGCTCACGGGAAACCATGGAACATGCGCTGGCCTTCGCTGAAACCGGCCATTTGTGTCTATCAACGCTGCACGCCAATAACTCTAATCAGGCATTAGACCGGATTATTAACTTCTTTCCGGAGGAACGGCGTAACCAACTGTTAATGGACTTGTCGATGAACCTGCGTGGTTTCATCTCACAACGCCTGATCCCAACCATTGACGGTAAACGTACCGCTGCCATTGAAATTTTGTTGGGTACCTCGACGATTACTGACCTGATTCATAAGGGTGATTTCGGCTCAATTAAAGAAATCATGGAGAAATCAGAAGAACTGGGTATGCAGACGTTTGACAGTCACTTGTACCGTTTATACATGGAGCAGACTATTTCGTTGGCAGAAGCTCTGAGGAATTCTGATTCACCTAACAACCTGAAATTACGTATCAATTTATCTGCAAAGAAGCCCGTAGAGCCAGCAGCAGACGCAGATCCGGAACAGCCACAAACAGAAGGTACATCAAACACAGACTTATCGACTTTATCACTGGAACCGAAAGTTGAAGAAGAAGAGGAAGAAGATGAGCAGGCTCTTTTTTAAACCGGTAATATTCTGTATTGTCAGGCAAGTACGCATGCAAAAGTTATCTGACATTCAACCACTCAAATCCTTGTTATAGCGGACTTTGGCTGTTGAACATGCTTAGCATGCTGCGTAGTAATCATTTTTTATACATGGAGGAAATAACATGAGCGACCCGATAAGAGCATCAGACACACCCTATGGCGTAGACGTTGAAGCGGGTAAATCCTACTTCTGGTGTTCCTGTGGTAAAAGTAGCAAACAACCCTTTTGTGATGGTGCGCATAAAGGCTCAGATTTTGCGCCGGTCAAGTATGAAGCGACTGAATCAAAGAAAGTCTTCTTCTGTGGCTGCAAAGCAACTGTCAACCAGCCTTTGTGTGATGGCAGTCATAAGTAATATTTACATGCACATTATTTAACATTAACTAAATGTAATTTGTTACCGGAAACACCCTCTGTTAACTTAGTCGATTAACAAATATTTGTTAGTCGACTAAAATATGCCTTCAAACCAATGGCTTAATACAAAAAACCGTTTTGGTAGGGTGTCTATCTTCCTGCATTGGCTGATGGCTATCGTGTTGACAGGCCTGTATTTATCAGGACTCTACATGGTTGACCTGGGTTATTACGACCCTTGGTATCATGACTCTTTGAGCATCCATAAAGCCGTTGGTATTTTAGCAGCCATTTTACTGGTCATTCGCTACCTATGGGTACGCCTGCAACCACGTCCGATGCACCTGAATCCTAATAACTCCGTAAATACCCTTATGGCTAAGGGGGCACATGCGCTGCTTTACCTGTCAATGTTTGTGCTGATGATCAGTGGTTATCTGATTTCCACTGCCAAAGGACAAGGCATTGATGTATTCGGTGCATTTGAGTTCCCGGCATTACTAGCGGACAGTGCTGAACGTGGCGAACTAGCGGGTGATATACATGAACTGGTGGCGACCGGATTTATTATATTAGTAGGGCTGCACACAGCGGCTTCGCTACTACACCATTTTGTATTTAAAGATAACACGCTACTGAGAATGCTGCGTGTCTTGAAATCCTGAACACACTGAATTTAATTTACAAAAATTATTAGCAAAGGAAAAACACAATGAAAATGAAAACCGTCGCACTTTCACTATTACTGGCATCAGGCTTATCCGCTAGTCAGTGGGCATTAGCCGATGACTACAAACTGGACATTAAAGGCATGCATTCCTTTGTTCAGTTCCGTATTCAACATCTGGGTTACAGCTGGTTGTATGGCCGCTTCAATGACTTCGATGGTCAGTTCAGTTATGACGAAAATGCACCGGAAAAAGCGGCGGTTAATGTCAGTATCAAAACCACCAGTGTTGACTCGAACCATGCTGAACGTGATAAGCACTTACGCGGTGAAGATTTTCTCAATGTCGATGAGTTTCCGGAAGCCACCTTTAAAAGCACAGCCTACAAGCCAGGTAGCGATGGCAAAGCTACGCTTGAAGGTGATCTGACACTGCATGGTGTAACTAAACCAGTAACATTGGCTGTGGAAGAAGTGGGTGCAGGCAAAGATCCGTGGGGTGGTTTCCGGCGCGGCTTTATCGGTACCACAACCTTTGCGCTGGCTGACTTTGGTATAGACTACAACCTCGGCCCGGCTTCCAAAGAGGTTGAATTGACACTGTCAGTTGAAGGCATCAAGCAATAGACACTATCCCACACAAGTAAACGGTAAGTACGCATGTAAAGGTGACCGAATATTTAAAAGCTCAGACCCTCTACATAGAGGGTCTGAGCTTTTAAAAACATTTGCCACGCCGCTAAGTGTTTATTTCTTCCCGCCCTGCGTTTATGCTTGCCCCCGACGCAACGAGAGAAATAAATATGGCCCGTTTTTTGAGTGAAAAAGATTACTTTCATGGTAAAGCTGAAAGTACAGGTATCCTGCTGGTCAACCTTGGCACACCGGATGCTCCCGACGCACCTTCCCTGCGTCGTTATTTAAAAGAATTTTTGTCTGACCCACGGGTGGTGGAAATTCCGCGCCTGATTTGGTATCCCATACTTTATGGTGCAATTCTCACCAAACGCCCGGCAGAAAGTGCAAAAAAATATGCAGGTGTCTGGGAAGAAGAAGGCTCACCCTTACTGGTTATTTCCCGGAAACAACAGCAAGCTTTGCAAAAAGAAATGGAGATCCGCTTTAACGGGCCGGTCAAGGTTCATCTGGCCATGCGATATGGCACGCCGTCGATTAATGATGCGTTGCTACAAATGAAACAGGAAGGCGTGCGCCGTTTGTTGGTATTGCCTTTGTATCCCCAATATTGTGCGGCAACCACAGCGACGACCATCGAAGCCGTTTACGATGAACTAAAAAAGTGGCGCTGGCTGCCTGAACTGCGTCAGATTAATCACTATCATGATCACCCCGCCTATATTGATGCACTGGCTCAAAGTCTTCAGGATCACTGGAGGCAACACGAGCGTGCTGAACTACTAGTCATGTCGTTTCACGGCATCCCCAAACGTAACCTGACATTGGGTGATCCGTATTTCTGTGAATGCCAGGCAACAGCCCGCTTGCTGGCAAAAAAGCTTAATTTAAAGCCAGAACAGTATCGGGTGACTTTCCAGTCACGGTTTGGTAAAGCTGAATGGTTACAACCCTATACCGACAAAACCCTGCAAGCTTTACCCGCAGAAGGCACTAAATCCGTTGAGATAATTTGCCCCGGTTTTGCAGCAGACTGCCTTGAAACACTGGAAGAAATTCAGGAAGAAAACCGTGAGTATTTTATGGAGGCCGGTGGTGAAAGCTATACCTATGTGCCTGCATTAAATGACAGTCAGGAACATATCAAGGCAATTGCCGATTTGATCCAGCAGCATACACAAGGCTGGAAAGAAACCTCGCCCGACTGGAGCAGACAAGCTCAGCAAAAACAGTCAGAAACCAGTAAAGAACAAGCCATCAAATTAGGGGCAAAACAATGACCTTAAAATGCAGCGGTCAGGTAGGGCTGATTCTTATTGGTAATGAACTGCTGAATGGTTCCCGGCAAGACAAACATTTGCAGGCTGTGATCAGCATGCTCAAGCAACGAGGCCTCGATTTAGCCTGGGTACGCATGTTAGGTGATGAACCCACTTTATTGATTGAGACGTTTCGTCAAACGATGCAAACCAATGACATTGTCTTCAGTTTTGGCGGCATCGGTGCCACACCTGATGACCTGACACGTCAGTGCTCAGCCGAAGCGGCGGGTGTACGTTTACTACGCCACCCGCAACTGACCACCCTACTGGAAAAACAGTTTGGTGAAGAAGCTTATCCACAACGTATCAAAATGGCTGAGTTGCCTGATGGCGCTACGCTGATTCCTAACCCGATCAATAGTGTGGCGGGCTATAAATACCTGAATCACCATTTTGTCCCGGGCTTTCCCAGCATGGCCTGGCCAATGGTGGAATGGTCACTCGATACACATTACAACCGGCACTTTGATAACACACCACCGGTTGAACAACGTTGGATTCTGCGTAGCGTACGGGAAAGCGACCTTATCCCGATGATGGAAGAGTTGCTCGCCGGCTTTCCGGCAATCAGCCTGTCCAGCCTACCCAGTACGACTCAAAGTAGTCAGATCGACTTTGGCCTGAAGGGCAAACAAAATGCTGTAGATGAAGCGGGTGCATGGTTTGTAAAGTGGCTGGATAAAGAACAGATTGATTACACAGCAGCTCAGCTAACGGGTTAGTCTGTCGTGAAAACCGCCACTGATAATGCCTTCGATAAAAACCTGCTGCACCCACGTTACTGGGCTACCTGGTTTGGTTTGGGCGGTTTTTGGCTACTTGCCTGGCTACCCTGGAAGGCACGGCATTGCTTAGGAGATAAAATAGGCGCTTATATTTACCGCAAAAATACCAAACGACGGCATATTGTACTGAGTAATTTGCGGGCCTGCTTCCCTGAATTGACTGACCATGAACATAATGAGCTGGCACAGCAAACTATGCGTGAATATGCCTGTGCTTTACTGGATTACAGTATGTTATTTTTCCGTTCCCGCCAGTGGCTTGCACAACACATGATTATTGAGGGCCAGGACAAACTGGATGATGCTCTGGCACAAGACAAAAATATCATGCTGCTGCTGGGGCACTCCGTCTGGCTTGAATTCGCCCCTCTCACTATCGGCCAGCATTATTCAGCTTACGGCTCTTACAAACCCTTCAAAAATGCTGTGTTTAACTGGCTGATTGCCCGCAGTCGCTTAAAGGATGTGGAATTTGTCATTGCCCGTGAAGAAGGCATGATTAAACTGGTGCGGGCGATGAAACCGGGACGCATGTTATTTTTCCTGCCGGATCAGGATCATGGCTCCAAACATTCCGTTTTTGCACCTTTTTTCGGGAAGCCTAAAGCAACCCTCACCACCCCGGCCCGTATAGCAAAGTTGGGTAAAGCGAGTTGTTTTCCTGTCATGACATTCTTCGACCATAATAGCGGAAAATACAAAACCGTGATTGGCAACTCATTAGAAGCATTCGGACAAGGCACTGCTGAACAAGATGCTATCACTATGAATGAAAGCTTCGAGGAACTCATAGCTCTTCACCCTGAACAGTATATGTGGCTACTTAAATTTTTTCGTACTACTCAGCATCAAACTGAAGGTTTATACACAGAATTAACAACTGGTTAGTTATTCAGTTTATCAATAAGTTTTAAAGCATGTTCTGAAATAAGGTTCAGTGCTTTTACCGGCTGATTCTGATAATCAAATTCAAACTCACCCACCACTTTAAAACCAAGATTTTGATATAAACCAAGTGCAGGCAGGTTAGATTTCACAACGGTCAGAGTAGCTATATTTTTTCGCAACCCCATGACAAAATCAATCAACCTCAGACCTATACGTTGACCCTGATAATCAGGATCAACGTATAGCCAAATAATTTTTTCATCCTGGTACCCAACAAAACCTTTTATCTCACCGTCATCAAAAACAAAAATATCCGAAGCATGAAACAAGTCCAGCAGAACCGGACTATCCAATAAATATTCAGGAGGAAATTTAACCACTTCACCTGCATACTCAGCAGCATGGGACAAGTCATAGATCTCAGTTACCCGCTCAAAATCCACAGATACGAATGGGCGGATAACTCCAGTATTGGTTGCCATAAAATAGACTCCTTACGCTTTTAACTGAGCGGGTACCATAACAACAGATACTTTATCGTAAGTGAGTCCTTCAATGCTTTTCTCAACAATCAGTTTGATTTCTGACTTCATACTTTCAAGGTCATAAGCAGGATGGTATTTGATAAAGACTGAAGCAGATGATGGCTTGGCTTCCTGCCGCGCCGGATTATTTTCCGGCAATACCACATGTACTCTGGCAATTAGCACACCATCAATCTGCATCAGGGTTTCCTGAACACTTTGTGATAGCGCATAAATGAAACGCACACGCTCTTCTAAAGGTGATGAGATTAAGCCATCTTTCTGGAACATCTCATCGATGCTCGTGATTTTTTCACGCGGGTAACCATGTTCCCTTAAAAGCCGGATCGCTTGTGGAATTTTGGAGTCATCAATATTGAGAGCATAGTTGCCTTCTTTTTTATTCGGTATTTTCTCGGAGTCAATATTGCTTTCCAACAGGATCGCCAGCATGCTGTTGGCATCACCTTCATCAAGGCCACCGTATAACTCAGTTTTGCAACCTCCCAGAAGAAGGCTGAGCAAAACGACTGACGCACAAAGCAGTTTCTTATTTATTATTATCATTTTTTATGTCCTGAACAGTTTAACCGCTGGCACGGAACAAGGTCTGAAATGCGGTTGATACCTTTTGAGCTGCCGCCGATACCAGCTCTACGCCGGATGTCCACATGCGAAACTGCATTGCCCAGTTATTCACATCTTCTGAATAGCTCAATGATGCCTGCTGTGAATCCTGCATTCTTTCGAGTGTTGCATCTAGTGGGTTGCTTTCACTAGCCTCGGCAGTATTAACCGCAGGATAAGTCACCATATTATCGGTAGTGACATCTCTTTGCTTTGAAAGGTAAGAGTCAAAACTCTGACGGTTACCCAACTGATCCAGCAGCGAGTGATAATTACCATCAATTTTACTTGCCTGATTAATCATTTTATCAACCAGACTACCAGCATCAGCACTCTGACCAGGCTCTACCATTTGCAGGACTGAGTTTTCCAGTGACTGAGGTTGAATAGAGGTATCCGAACTACCATTACCGGAAATTAAATCCTGAAACCGTTCTGCATCTTTTACATCTGCAGAAGGTAATGACTGTGGTGCTTGCTGGAGAGTAGGACTTAATAATTGTCCTGCCAATACACTTGATTCAACCATAATGGGTCACCTCATAGGTTGTCAGTTTGACAAATAGACGTTCGCAATACTCTTTTCATCTTCATTGCCTTTTACAGCAACTTCCTCGAACAAAGTATTTGCCTCATCCTGATTCCCCTTTAAATTCAATGCTATGCCTAAAAAGCATTTTGCACTCATATGACCCGGTTCATTTTGCAGAACATCATCACGTAATATTGATACCGCGTTATCAAGATCACCAGAATAAATTTTGGTGATAGCTAACCCCATCTTGATCGGCACTTGCTCTTTGCCTACCGCATCCACACCATCCATGATGATCTGAGCACGCTCACTGTCTCCCCGGAAACACGCCATGTAACCAACTTCAGATAATAATTGTAGTAATTCAGTTGTGACATTCATTATTTTTTTCACTCTTATATTTGATAGCGACGCTTCCCTTATAAAAGGGAAGCGTCAACAACTGCTTAACTTAATAAAAGTCAGCGTTTACCTATGTGTTACTGTCCGACTTGGCGCGAAATAGATGATGCCAAGCTTTTAGCAGCCTGAGAAGCGGCATTTTCACCTTCTAATGCCGACATTTGCGCATCGAACTGTTGCTTATTGGTAGTTAATCCTTCATTAAACGCAACGGTTTCATTCTGAGAATTAATGATAGTATCCAGTGATGCCTGCATTGAAGCACTCAAAGTACCTGTTCCTGCTGCACCGGCTGTTGCTGCTGCTGCCATAATTGTATCTCCTAATTATTTAAGTAAAATTCGGAAACCCCCGATGACACTCACCAAACGCAGGGACTTTCCTTTATTAAGTGGCATTGCGTTCCATGCCAAATCTGAATCAGAATTATTTCTGAATTATTTCTGATTCCAAACTTGTTCCACTACCTCTGTACTCGCCTCAATAGCCTTCAGAAAACGACTTAACTTGTCGTATTGTTCCGGCTCTACTCCCTGATTCAATTCAAATCTGACTTCTGAAGCTGTCTGACTGAATTTTTCAAGGATTTCATTTTTATAAATTCCTGATACATCATTTTTGAGGTTTTGCTCTAATTGTAATACCATTTGTTATTTTTCCTCTGCACCATAATAGATTGGTATTTCCACACCGCTATTTGAAAGTAATACATGGTCCGGAGCAATTTTTTTTATAAAATAATTGTTCCCCAAACTGGAACCTTCCATATACCGGTTCCCATCTTTAGCCACCAGAAACGGCGTGTCTCCGACACTAACACTTCTGATCACTAGCTTGATGCGATCTCTCGCATCGTATAAATTATCAACTATCGCCGGGCCAGCACCGTAAAGTTCCAGAAACTCAGGGTAAAGATCACCCCAGCGACTTAATTCGTTTTGCGTTAACTCGCCGTCAACTTTAATGCGCTTCTCTGCAATCGTAACCCTAATGCGGCTGAACAGGCCTTTTTTCTCGATAAACTGCTCTAAAGCCTGTTTTCGCTTGGCTAGCGTCTGCATATCCTCATCTTCTATCGCCTGGATACCGCTGACATCGTCCATGATATTGGCTTTAATTTGGTTCCAGTCCTCGCCACTGCTCACATAACCATGCGCTGACAGCCTTCCCTTCCCGAGGCCTTTAAAAGACACCTCGGTCTGCCCCAGAGCATGTGCAACCTGTTGCGCACTGTTCACCAACTCCTCATTCGCCCAGATCCGGTAATTAATCTGATCACCCGCACGATTCATCTGAGTCATAATTTCACGCTTTTCACCCATCGTATCGACATAACCACTCACGACGGCAGCACCCTCCGCATTCCTTTCCACGGTTAGGTTATCTGTTTCTAACCCCGCCAGAATAGATTCGGCACGTGCTTGCGGCGACTCCTTAAACCCCATGGTTTCAGCAAATCCAACCAGCTGGGGCAGGAAATAGAGAAAATTTGCTATTAATAAAGCACCCAGCCCTAAGAAAAGGTACATTTTCCCACCACCTTTTTTCTTGATATAGGGCGGGCTGCTGGTTGCTACCTCAGAAGCACCTGAGGTCTGCTGTTGTCCTGATGCCATAGCTGCACTAACTACAGGGGACTCTGTCGGCTCTTCTTTTGCAGCATGATCACCCGCTTTTCGTTTATCCTTATGTAAATCAGCAATGAAAAACTCCACATTACCCAGCGTCACCACCTGAAAAGGTTTAAGCACTATTTCATCGGCTTCTATCTGTTCATGATCCACAGAAACCGGATGAGTCAGGATAGTCATGATGATGCTATCTTCAGACACTTTTAATTGCAGGTGTGTATCCGCAATACTCTCATCATGCAGGATAATATCGCTGGACATCGAACGCCCAAGCGTCACCTCTCCGACCTTAAGCCGGACTATTGCGCCTGAATTACTTCCGCTCAGGACTTTCAGTAAAAAGGGCGTTTGCTGAGTTATCATCGATGATTTCTTTTATTAGTGAGGGACAACAGAGCATGAGTGCA
>CACVAV010000378.1:10072-13908 GCA_902727945.1 uncultured Thiotrichaceae bacterium
GTGTTTCCAACAGGACTAACGGTCAATAACATCGACCACATCAAATCCCGGAAACCGGTCTTCAGTAGCAACATCTTTATCTGATCCCCGTGAACTTAAAGGACGCTCATTACTAAAATTCACCCTGCCGCTGGCATCAGTCCATTTGAACACTTTGGAACGTTTTTTTGGCTGGTTATCCATCAGTTTTGCCATGCTCACAACGGAATTAACAAAGCGCTCCGGCCCGGTGAAATAAATAACATTATCAAGCTCAGAGACTTCCCAGTGGTACTGACTATCCAATATATCCAGACGTTCCAGTGCCTCTGAAAACTCTCCGGGACCCATTGTCGTCATGCTGACTGAGCCGCGTTTTGCTTCTTCTTCTTTGTAAACGAAGATAGCTTCACCATCGTAATACCAAATCAGACCATAGGTTTTTGCGATGTCCTCGAAGATTTCTTTTGATGGCTTATTTTTATAATGCATACTGACAACGTTCACTACCTTCTCACTGATGGTGATAGGCGTACCCTGATTAGCCGCTAATGATCCCAGCATTTCAGCCAGCGGTTCTTCATCAGAATAGTGGGAGTATGGCTTGTCATTCCAGGGTAATGGTGCAGCATTGCCTACCTGGCAAGCACACATTATCAAGGAACAAAGCAGTACTTTTTGTGACAGCATAGCTGACCCCACTATAAATTAATTTCATTGTTACTATAGTTACAAGTTATTATTTAAAAAGTCGACAAATAAAAGGATAAGCGTATATAAAAACCGGAACAGCCGTTGCCGGTACAGGCAAACATTTAGCGTATAGTGACGCTCGCATGATGCCCGAATTGCCCTGACAAATCATGACCAGCAGCCATGACCTCAGCAATCCAGCTCAACTGCCTGCGCTCAATAGGTGCTGATACAGACATTCCGGCAATCGCCTTACCGGTGTTGTCATAAATTAAAACACCGATACAGCCTACATCGATCTCTGCCTCACCATTATCTAACGCATAACCTTGTTCCACTGCTTGCAGGCACTCTACGCTCAGCCGGTCTGTTGAATTAATCGTATTACGAGTGTAAGCGGGCAGGTTAGTGCGCTGTGCATAACCACTGATAGCATCCTCTCCGGCAACACCTAACATCAGCTTACCCACCGCCGTCACATGCAGTGGTGCACGACTACCGATCATCTGCTGCACATGCATCATGCGATTCGGGGTCGCCTTCTCGATATACACCACCTCATCACCCTCACGAATAGTCAGATTGACAGACTCATTCAGCTGGTCACGCAAGCCCTCCAACACCGGTAACGCTAAGGCGCGCAAATCCAGATTGCTGTGCAGGCGTACACCCAACTGCAATAAGCGCAAGCCAAGACGATAACCGCCCCCGGCATCACGTTCTACAAACTGGTTGTGCGTCAACGCTGCCAGAATCCGGTAAGCCGTGGAAATATGCAGGCCGGTCTCCGCGCTCAGCACTTTCAAATGCACCGGATCAGGATAACGGGCGATGGCATTGAGTAAATCAGCCGCCCGGTCAATCGACTGAATACGATACGTTTCTGATTTTTTTTCCATAATAGTGTTTTCATATAATGAGAATCGAGACACCCTATTTACAGTATTCTCTGTTAAGAAACCACCATTCAGAAAACACAAACCACTCAATCATGCGAGCGCACTCTTTCATGAAACCAATATTGAAAATAATGCAACAGATTGATTTTGCTCATACTCATTAAGCAAAAAACATATTAGTATTTTCTTATAAAGAAAAGATTTTAATCACTCTACTGATGAGAGGTAGCTGTTATGAAAATTAGCAAACTGACAGTAATTTTACTGGTTTACGCACTCTTCTGGCTTAGCGGTTGCTCCATGGGTCACACGATGATCAAAGAAAACCTTAGTCCTTACCCGTTTGATAAAACAGTTGATGTCATTGTGGACAATGCTCAGGTGCAAAAGTGGTCTGTGCCAAAGGTCTATGATTTTCAGGCGCTATTAATTGAGAAGGGAGAGGAAGACCCCGGCAAATTTAAAGTCATTAAATTATGCAAAGCGAGCATCGCCAGCAAGATGCTGACACCTGACGATAGCAAGTACATGGGTGCGATGATGCCATGCTCTGTTGCTGTCTATGAAAAACAGGATGGCAAAACCTATGTTTCCAGCATGAATATGTCTTTGATGGCCACAATGTTTGGGGGTGAAGTCGGCGATATTCTTAATCAGGTCGCTCAGGAAGAAAAAAGCATTTTGCAATTTTTGCATAAGTAGTCGTTAGCGCAACCGAACAGCGGGGGAACTTCCCAGCCGGGAAGCAGGGTAATCCCAATGTGCCGGACAGTCCTGAATGCTCAACGGAAACATCACCCGCTGCGCACTCCCCCGACTGGTTGCTTCAATCTGTGCTGCCATGCTGCTTAATCTATGATAAAACATCAGTTATACACTCAAATACAAAAGGCTCACATGGCTGCAAATGAAGAAAACCTGATCTGGATTGATCTGGAAATGACCGGACTGGATACGATTAATGATGTCATTATTGAAATCGCCACCGTTGTCACCGATAAAAATCTAAACAAACTGGCAGAAGGCCCTGTGATCGCCATTCACCAGCCAGACAGCACATTGGACAAAATGGATGAGTGGAATCAAAACCAACATGGTGGTTCCGGTCTGATCAAACGGGTGAAGAACAGCACGACCAGTGCACAGCAAGCTGAACAGGCCACGCTGGCATTTTTAAGGCAGCATGTCCCTGCCGCTACCTCACCTATGTGCGGCAATACGATTTGTCAGGATCGGCGTTTTCTGGCACGTTATATGCCTGAACTGGAAGCCTTTTTCCATTATCGTCACATTGATGTCAGCACCCTCAAAGAGCTGGCTAAGCGCTGGCGGCCTGAGTTACCCGAGCAGTTCACTAAACAAGGCAGTCATCTGGCACTGGATGACATCTATGATTCGATTGCAGAACTACAGTTTTACCGTCAGCATTTCATACAGGAAAGCGCATGAAAAAACATCACCTCCTCACCTTAGCCATCACCTCCGCTATCTGTCTGCTTAACCCCGTCCATGCAAAAAGCTGGGAAGACGATAAAACCTATCAATTCACCATTCTGCACACCAATGATAACCATGGCCGTTTCTGGCATAACAAAAATGGCGAATATGGCATGCCTGCCCGTTTTACACTGATCGAAAAAATTCGCGCCGAAGTCGAGGCTAACGGTGGCAGTGTGCTGTTACTGTCGGGTGGCGATATTAATACCGGTGTGCCGGAATCAGACTTGCAGGATGCGGAGCCGGATTTTATCGGTATGAAGGAGATGGCCTATGACGCAATGGCAGTGGGTAATCATGAATTCGATAATCCATTGGCAATCATACGCAAACAACAGAACTGGGGCGGCTTTCCGTTTTTATCGGCTAATATTTACGACAAAACCACCGGGAAGCGTTTATTTGACCCTTATATCATGGTTGAAAAACAGGGTCTGAAAATCGCTATTCTTGGCCTGACAACCGATGATACGATTAGAATTGGCAACCCTGAATACCTGGGTAATATTGAATTCCGCAGCCCGTTGGAAGAAGCCAAAAAAGTCATCGCTGAGCTGAAAGAAAAGCAGCAACCGGACATGATTTTTGCAGTGACTCACATGGGTCATTATGATGATGCGAGACACGGTTACAATGCGCCCGGTGATGTCACACTCGTGCGGAATTTACCGGCTAATGCACTGACAGCCGTTATCGGTGGTCACTCTCAGGAAGCATTGTGCATGGAGTCTGAAAACCAGCGTGATGAAGACTATCAACCCGGTGAAG
>CACVAV010000379.1 GCA_902727945.1 uncultured Thiotrichaceae bacterium
CTTTACAACATCTGCCGGGTACCGCCAAAATCCTGTTAACCAGTGGTTTATTACCGAGTGCAGCGATTGCGATCATACTTAATTTGTTATTGCCAAAAGATTTAGGATAACTCAGTTAAGCGCATTATCTAATGATGTATGGGAACACCTTAAGCCTTTTTGAGTATGCTCAAAAGGGCTTTTTTAATGGAGGAAGGTGATTTATATGGGTAGTATTTTATTGAAAAATGCCACACTGCTGGCAACATTTGATGATCAGAACACGGAAATTCCACAGGGTGGTGTGTATATCGAAGATCACATCATCCGTCAGGTCGGAGCCGGTGATACCTTGCCGGAAACGGCTGATCAGGTATTCGATATGCAGGATCACCTTGTACTGCCCGGTTTAGTGAATACACACCATCATTTGTACCAGACACTGACACGGGTAGTGGCGCAGGATGCGAATTTATTTACCTGGCTCAAAACTTTGTATCCCATTTGGGGACGGCTGACGGATGAAGGAGTGTATATCAGTACGCTGACCGGATTGGCCGAATTGATGTTGTCGGGCTGCACTACCAGTAGTGATCATCTTTACATTTACCCGAATGACTGCACACTGGATAGTCAGATTCGCGCTGCTGGTGATATTGGCATGCGTTTTCATGCTTCGCGTGGTTCCATGTCGCTGGGCGAGAGCAAAGGTGGGCTGCCGCCGGACAGTGTGGTGGAAAATGAGGCTGATATTCTGAAGGATTCACAGCGGCTGATTGAGACTTATCATGATGCATCGGATCATGCGATGTTGCGTTTGGTGTTAGCTCCCTGTTCGCCGTTTTCGGTCACGGCTGATTTGATGCGGGAAAGTGCAGTGCTGGCCCGGCAGTATGAGCGGGTACGCTTGCATACTCATCTCGCTGAAACTTTGGATGAAGAGCAGTTCTGCCTGGAAAAATTTGGCATGCGTCCGGTGGATTATGTCGAGTCACTGGGCTGGACAGGGCATGATGTCTGGCATGCGCATTGTGTACACATGAATGATGATGAAATCGGTTGTTTTGCCCATTCCGGCACCGGTGTTGCGCATTGCCCGACCAGTAATATGCGTTTGGCCAGTGGTATTGCACCGATTCCTAAAATGACCCGTGCGGGCGTTAATGTGGGTTTGGGGGTGGACGGCTCAGCCTCAAATGATGGCAGTAATATGCTGGCTGAAGCGCGGCAGGCGATGCTGATTCAGCGTATTGCACCCCATCATTACTCCGATACCGTGCCTTTGGGTGGACGGGAAGGCTTTGCCGGTGATCCGGCGGCAATGTCGGCGCGGGAAGCATTACGATTGGCAACACGCGGCGGTGCGGCGACGCTGGGGCGTGATGATATTGGTTCGCTGCAAGTGGGTAAGTCGGCGGATGTGATTGCGGTGGACCTGAACCGGATTCAGTATGCAGGGGCGGGGCATGATCCGGTGGCGGCAGCGGTTTTTTGCCAGCCGTTTAATGTGGATCTGTCGATTATCCACGGGCGGGTGGTGGTGGAACGGGGTCAGTTGCTGACGATGGATATGACTAAGCCTTTGCGGCGGCATAGGGAAATTTCTAAGGCGATGATTAATGGTGGCTAATTGTTCCGGTATGCCAAGTAAGCGATGATGCCGGAGTAGCTCAGGTAGGAGCGTTATCAGGAAGTCATGGATGTGATTAAAAATAAGAAGTGGGTCATCAGTTTGCTGGCGGTGTTGTTGTTGGCAGCGTGTAGTACTGCGCAGTTTGGTTATCGTTTTCTGGATAACCTGATGCGCTGGGAAGTGAATAAGTACGTCAGTCTGGTGGGGCAGCAAAGTACTGATCTTGACCAGGCGCTGGATGTTTTCCATGCCTGGCACCGTAGCAGTCAGTTACCGGTATACAGTGAATTTCTGGATCAACAGGGTAAGGTGCTGGCTGCCCCGGTGATGAGTGGTGCACAGCTACAGCAGGCTTATAATCGTGCCATGTCGTTGTGGCGGGTGAGTGCGCGTCAGTTATTGCCGGATCTGACGCAGTTGATCAGTAGTTTGGATGAGGCTCAGGTTGCTCAGTTGCAAAAAAACATGGATAAGAAAAACCGTGAGTTTGAGGAGGAATACCTTAAGCCTTCACGCGAAGCGCGCCGGGCAGAGCGTGAGGAAAAGATGGTGGATCGCCTGAAAAAGTGGATCGGTGATCCGGACGATCAGCAGTTGGAGCTGGTTAAGCAGTGGGTGGATACGTTGAGTTTTGAAATGCCGCCGCGTGTGGAGCAGCGTCAGTTGATGCGCCAGCGTTTTGAAGCAGCACTCAAAGTGCGTAGCGAACCTGTGCAGCTGCAACGATTGCTGGCCGGTATCGTGGTTAATCCGGAACAGAACTGGACACCGGCTTACCGTAAATACCTGCAGTTTAATCGGCAGCAAACCTATCAGTTAATGATTAAATTACATGCTTCATTGAGCCAGCAGCAAAAGGATAAATTGCTCGGTAAGCTAGCGGGCTATCAGCAGGATTTTGCTAATCTGAGCCGGCAATAAGTGCCGGTAGATCAAGCCACTGTTCATGGAAAAGCCGTATTCCGGTGTGTTATAAGCTCCGGAATACGGCAACACCACAGGGTTATCTGTAGTCGGGTAACTTTTTAGCCTAAAGCGCCATTGCGGATGGCTTCCATAATCCGGTTCCTGCGGATTTCCTCTGCGGGATCCGGGGCAGAAAGTCTGGTTGTTTCACTGGTGA
>CACVAV010000380.1 GCA_902727945.1 uncultured Thiotrichaceae bacterium
CCTGAACAACAATACTCACTGGCACAACAGGTGCGCTTGTTAACCCTGCCTGCTGAAATGGGTGAGCGCTTTAAAGTGATCAGTCTGGCCAAAGTGGAAAACATGCCTTCCGATGCGATTAAAACTTAGTTAGCAACGTAAGACCGACTCCGGTTCCGGAGTTATCAGTAAAGCTGGCCTGACCCACATTTGCGTTTGTCTTCGCATCGCCGATCAGTGTGTGCTGTACCCCTACCCGCACCTCATGCTGCCCCATACGGTAAGTACCGCCCAGGACAAAACTCTTATCACCATCAGTGGGAGAA
This sequence comes from uncultured Thiotrichaceae bacterium, assembly GCA_902727945.1. Classification (GTDB taxonomy): domain Bacteria; phylum Pseudomonadota; class Gammaproteobacteria; order Thiotrichales; family Thiotrichaceae; genus Thiolinea. The sequence continues at coordinate 306 of CACVAV010000380.1, forward strand.
AGATTATCCTTTAACCCACCCCGTGCTTTTTCATAACTACCCAAAACAAACAGCGAGATCTGCTCATTCAATTTCCGGCCAATCCCAATTGATAATGTCGTACTGTCATTATCAAAGTTGGACAATGCCTCACCAGTAACTGACTCGTAGACCAAAGGCGCTATGCGGTATTCACTCCAGTCAGCCCAGCGCACAGACCCGAATAACAGAGTCTTTTCATTCAACCCCGTCTGCGCTGCAAGAGTCACCGATTGTGGTAATTTATAAGATGCACCAGTCACTGATTCAGGAATGACATAAGCTTCACCGGTGCTAACATTCACACCGCTGGCACGTTCAGTCGCCGTCATATCGAACTCCAGCTCAGAAAAATAAGTCAGTGATAAGCGCTGTGCTTTTGACTGATTTTCCAAAGCCACTCCGGCAGCGTACCCCAATGCAGTTTTGCCAGGGGCAGATCCTGAATAATTTAGCACCGGAAGCGGGCTGCCATTAACCGGATTAGGAACCGTCATCTTGACGCTGGCACTCACTTTAGTTCTGGATAGCATCGGGCCGCCATAAATACTAAAATTATCAGCAGGCTGGTATTTCCCCCACAGGGTCAGCCGATCCTCTGAAAGTTTTGCAAATGAATCGCGGTAAGGGTAGCGCTCACTGCTGTCACTATAATTAGCTCGCGCCCAATGCGGCTGCTCAAACACCAGGGCATAAGCGACACGGTCGTTCAACTGTTGTTTCACGCTGGTGCCGAGGCGCAACATTGATTCAGTTATATTGCCGGACTGCTGCTCACCAAAAACACCCACGGCCACCGAACCATCGACAGACGGCTCCGAATAAGCCATTTTAAACTCAGCCACGTCACCCGATTTAAACAATATGCCCGGTGAGGGCGCGCTCTGCTCCAACCCGCCAGCCACCGAAGTAAGCGGACAGGTAAAAACAATCAACATGGCACTCAGTCCCAACCGTTTCATAACAGCTTTTCTCCCTCTATAAACAGATCGTTACTCACTGAGCAACAAAGCAAAATTTACAACTATAACCCAGGAATACCCCACAACCAGCACCATCCGACTAAATGAAGTCACAACTAAAGGATTTACCTCTGCTAAGGAGACGCATACACTAGGCGTCTTACTAAACTTTGACCAACGCCAGCGATTATAAAACTCATAAGAATATGGATCTCATACAAATAGTTGTACTTGCCATTGTGCAAGGAATCACCGAATTCCTCCCCGTTTCCAGCTCCGCTCATCTGATTCTGGTGCCGGTGCTTACTGACTGGGAAGATCAGGGACTAGCCTTCGACGTAGCTGTCCACCTCGGTACACTCACCGCTGTTATTATTTACTTCTGGCAGGATATTAGCCGCATGTTAACCGCATGGACACGGTCGTTAGTTACCCGGGAACTGACCCCGGACGCCAAACTGGCCTGGGCTATCGGTCTGGGAACCATTCCGGTCGGACTCACCGGTTTATTCTTTAAAGATTTTATTGAAGTCTATTTACGCAGCCCGCTGGTGATCGCTGCTGCCACGGTTATTTTTGGCATCTTACTGTGGGCAGCTGATCGTTATGGTGAGCGATTACGTAATATCTATGATATTAAATGGCTGGATGTACTGCTGATCGGTATCTCGCAGGCCTTTGCATTAATACCCGGTACATCACGCTCCGGTGCAACCATGACGATGGCGTTATTTCTTGGGTTTAGTCGTGATGCGGCTGCACGCTTTTCCTTTCTGCTGTCCATTCCGGTAATTTTATTAGCGGGGGGATTGCTGACACTCGATTTATTGGGGTCAACCGATCCGATTGACTGGAGAGCGTTGGTGCTGGGTGTTATCTTATCCGGTATTAGCGCGTGGATCTGTATTCATTATTTCCTGAAGTTTTTGTCTAAGATTGGCATGCTGCCATTTGTTATTTACCGGTTTGTGTTGGCTGCGTTTTTGTTGGTGATGTTTTTGCCGCTGGGCTGAAACACCGGTTGATGCGATACCTGAAGCGCTTGCCTGAAAGAAGTAATAAGAGGAGAGTGACATGACTAAAGTGCTGGCGTTTGATATTTACGGCACACTGATCAATACCCACGGGGTGGTTACCCGCCTGCAGGGGTTTATCGGTGATGAGGCGCACACTTTCTCGAATGTGTGGCGGGATAAGCAACTGGAGTATTCATTTCGCCGGGGCTTAATGGGCAGTTATCAGCACTTTGGTATCTGCACCGCTCAGGCATTGGATTATACCGATCAATTATTGAGTACCGGCTTGAGCGAAGTACAAAAAGCTTCGCTATTAGCTGAGTACCGTGTTTTACCAGCATTTGGTGACGTAGTTGAATCGCTGACTGCGCTCAAAACTGCCGGGCACAAAATGTATGGTTTTTCAAATGGCACAGCAGAAGCTGTAGAGGGC
>CACVAV010000381.1 GCA_902727945.1 uncultured Thiotrichaceae bacterium
TTGTTGCTGGTGGGGAAGGGTGACCGGCCTGCTGAGTGGATAGCTGATTTATTGGCTGCCCGTGACCGGAATCAGGCGGGAATGACTGCCGCTGCATCAGGTTTGTATTTTGTACATGTGAATTATCCGCCGGAATTTAATCTACCGGCGGATTATGTGTTGCCCGAATTTGTACTGGGGTAGTGTAGTTTTATTCTGAAGCGACTTCTTTGAGCAGCTTTAATAGCCATTCAACACGTTGATCAGCATCCTCAATTGCTTTGGTGATACGCAGTTTGTCCTGACCATCCAGCTTGAACTCCCAAGGGCGCTTCTGGATCAGTTCAATGATTTTGGCCGGGTTGATTTTTGGCTGTTCATCAAACACAATCCGCCCGCCGGTAGCGCCCATATCCAGTTTGCGGATACCCATTTCCTGTGCGGCCAGTTTGATTTTAGTGCTCGCAAATAAGGTTTGCACCTGCGTCGGGAACAAGCCAAATCGGTCAATCATTTCAATGCGCAACTCATGCAGCGCCTCATCATCCGGTGCACTGGCAATGCGTTTGTACAAAATTAAGCGGCTATGGACATCCGGTAAATAATCTTCGGGAATTAATGCCGGGCTGCCGAGATCAACAGTGGTGAGTTTATGCAGTGGTTTGTTGAGATCAGGCATTTGGCCTGATTTCAGTGCTTTAACGGCGCGCTCCAGTAACTCGTTGTACAGTGTAAAACCGATCTCCTGAATCTGGCCGCTTTGATCATCGCCCAGTAATTCACCTGCACCACGAATCTCAAGGTCATGCGTTGCCAGTGTGAAACCAACACCCAGATCTTCCAGTGATTCAATAGCTTCCAGGCGTTTTTTGGCATCAATGCTCAGCCCGCGTTTTGGTGGTGTGATCAGATAAGCATAGGCACGGTGATGGGAGCGCCCGACCCGTCCACGCAATTGATGTAGCTGTGCCAGCCCCAGCTTGTCGGCGCGGTTAATAATGATGGTATTAGCTGTCGGTACGTCGATACCGCTTTCAATAATAGTAGTGGACACCAGAATCTGGAAACGCTGGTGGTAGAAGTCCTGCATAATCGTTTCCAGCTCACGCTCGCGCATCTGGCCGTGTGCAAAGCGGACGTTGATGTCAGGCATCAATTCACTCAGGTCATTGGCCATCTTTTCGATGCTTTTGACCTCGTTATGCAGCACATAAACCTGCCCGCCACGTGCTACTTCCCGTGCGCAGGCCTCTTGCACCAGCCCGTTGCGCCACTCGCTGACAAAGGTTTTAATCGCGTGGCGTTGTACCGGCGGTGTGGCAATGATGGATAAGTCACGCAGGCCGGATAGCGACATATTCAAGGTGCGCGGAATGGGTGTGGCCGTCATGGTCAGCATGTCGACATTGGCGCGCAGCTTTTTCAGTTGCTCCTTATGGCGCACACCGAAGCGGTGTTCCTCATCGATAATGACGATCCCGAGGTTTTTGAATACCACATCAGGCTGTAGCAGTTTATGTGTGCCAATCAGAATATCAATCTGGCCACTGGCGAGGCTGGCCAGTGCTTTCTTTAATTGAGACGGAGTTTTAAAGCGTGAGATGGATTCAATGCGGAACGGCCAGTCAGCAAAACGATCCATGAAATTATTCAGGTGTTGTTGTACCAACAATGTGGTTGGTGCAATCATCGCCACCTGTTTACCGGCGTTGGCGGCGACAAAAGCGGCTCGCATAGCCACCTCAGTTTTACCAAAACCAACATCACCACAGACCACGCGATCCATTGGCCGTTCGGATTGCATATCAGTAATAACAGATTCAATGGCTAAGGCCTGATCCGGTGTTTCTTCAAACGGGAAAGCACCGGCAAATAACCGGTAATCAGATTCATCCAGAATGAAACTCTGGCCTTTTTGTGCAGCACGCCGGGCATGAACTTCCAGTAGTTCTGCAGCCACATCGTGGGCTTTCTCTGCGGCTTTTTTGCGGCTTTTATCCCAGACTTCACTGCCCAGCTTATGCATCGGTGCATTTTCTGCAGCCATACCTGTGTAGCGGCTCACCAGATGCAGCGAGGCGACTGGTACATAAAGCTTGTCACCACCGGCATATTCGAGCATCAGGTATTCAGAGGTAATGTCACCGGTTGCCAGTGTCTGCATGCCCAGATAGCGCCCGATACCGTGTTCTTCATGGACTACCGGTGCACCTTCATTCAGGTCAGTCAGATTGCGGATAATGGCATCGGCATCACGGGTCGGACGACTGCGCCGCCGCTTTTGCTTTACCTGTTCGCCATGTAACAGATTCTCAGGAACCACGGCAATGCCGGAAGCTTCATGCCAGAAACCGGCTTCCAGTGGCGCAACCGTGATGGCCATGCGCTCATCACTGGCCATGAATGCCTGCCAGCTGTCCATAGCGGTAATGTGCAGGTGATTATCGCGCAGCATACTGATTAAGGCTTCCCGGCGACCGGGGGACTCTGCGGTGAAAAGTACACGCCCCTTAAGGTCTTTCAGGAATTGGTGTAGCAGCATTAAGGGTTGTTCATGACGGGCATGAATCAGCAGTGAGGGCAGTGCGCGGGTTGCATAATTCCGTGCTTCTGTCTGCCACTCAAAGTTTCGTGTATGAATAACGCGCTGCAGGTTTAGCTTTTCCTGTAGTTCGGCAGGTGAGATGTATAGGTTAGCAGGGGGTAGAATGGGGCGTTCAATATCATGGCGGCGTTCCTCATAGCGATGTTCGATTTTGTCCCAAAAGCTCTCGACGGCAACAGGGACTTCACCGACCTGAATAATCAGGGTTTTGCCCGGAAGGTAGTCAAACAAACTGGCTGTCTTTTCAAAGAATAAAGGCAGGTAATATTCGATGCCGGTGGGTGGATTACCCTTGCTGACATCGTTATAAATCCGACTAACGGTAATGTCGCCTTCAATCTGAGTGCGATAATTTGAGCGGAATGTTTGTATTCCGGTCTCATCCAGTGGGAATTCACGGGCAGGCAGTAATTCAATCTGCTCCATTTTGGTATCTGTGCGCTGGGTTTCCGGCGAAAAACTGCGGATGGTCTCTATTTCATCATCGAATAAGTCAATGCGGTAGGGTTCGGTGCTGCCCATCGGAAACAGGTCAATGAGTGCCCCGCGTGTTGCATATTCGCCATGTTCCATTACCTGGCTGGTGTGGCGATATCCGGATTTCTCCAGGTGTTTGCGGAAGCTATCAATATTGAGTTTCATACCGGTATTCAACATTAAACTGTGTTGCTGCACATAATCCACAGGCGCAATACGCTGCACCAGTGTTGTTACCGGAACGATGAGCACACCCTGTTGCATATTAGGCAGCTGTGCCAGTGCTTTCAGGCGTTCTGAAATAATGTCTTCATGCGGTGAAAACAAGTCATAGGGCAGCGTTTCCCAATCCGGAAAGATCCGCGTATTGAGCGATGGATCAAAAAACTGTAAACCGGATTGCAACACATGCGCGGTATGGGTGTCGGTAGTGACTAGTACAATGACGCCTTTAAACTCACCGGCAGTTTGTGCAATCAGCCATTCCTGTGAGCTGCCATAGAGCTGGCCCCAGCGTACTAAACCTTGTTTGGGAGGTGGATAGACGGCTTGCAAGGTCTTTGGATCGGTCATAATAGGGTGTCAGGGTAATCAGAATGCAGCGCATTGTACCCGAAAGTGCTGCCACCTTACATGATATAAGGTGGTGTGAAACTGAGGGGGTTATTTTTATTTTGAGCCAGACACCTTACTTCACGGGCATTGTTACGCTGCTGCCATGTTTTAGCTTGGAGTTCAGGCTTTTTAGCTCCTGTGCATTCAGGTTTTGTAGTACAGAATCACGTGCTTTTACCGCATGTTCCTGTCCCTGGGCCGCTGCCAGTGAAATCCAGTAAGCGGCCAAAAACATATCCTGCTCAACACCTACACCATTAATCAGGTAAGCACCCAGTCCGTACTGGGCCATTGGGTGATTCAGTTCAGCCGCTTTGCTGATCCAGTGTACGGCCTGCTTTTCTGATTTTTGCACGCCTTGCCCTCTGGCGAACATTAAAGCTAACTGGTACTGAGCTTCCGGGTAGGCATGTTTGGCTGCCGTTTTATAGAGCTGCATGGCTTTTTCATAATTCTTTTCCAGTAATTGACCCTGAATGTGATAACTACCCAGCATAGTTTGCGCTGCAGGGTTACCGCTTTTAGCTGCCGCCCTAACGAGTGCTAAGCCTTCATTAATGTTTTGTTCAATGCCTCTGCCAAGCAGGTACCTACGGCCCAGGTTAAACATAGCACCTGGCATGCCTTGTTCACTGGCCTGGCTGAACCAGTAAACGGCTTGTTCCTGATGTGCCAGCCCGGCGCCTTGTTGCTCGTAGATCAGAGCCAGATTGTACTGAGAGTCGGCATCGCCTTGTTCAGCGGCTTCATGGAACCAGTGAAAGGCTTTGTTCAGGTCGAATGTTTGTTCATTATCTTCTATGTAGTAACTGCCCAATGTGTACTGTGCTTTACGGTAACCGTTTTCTGCCGAGCGTGTCAGCCATTCAAGGTATTGGCTCAAATTCTCCTGTGTTTCCGGTTGTTTATCGCGATACAACACGGCCAGACTGTATTGAGAAACTGTGTCATTCTGTTGCGCGGCACGTGTTAACCAATAAAGACCCCGTTCAGGGTCGTAGGTAGGCAGGCCCTGGTTAAGTAGTAAACTACTGAGTTGGAATTGTGCGGCAAGGTGCCCTTCGCCGGCAGCTGATTCATAGAGAGCAACTGCTTTGTAGTAGTCTTGTTCAGTGCCATCAATGCCTAACTGATGGTAAAACCCTAAAGTGTACTGTGCTTCAGGGTACTGGAGAGCGGCGGACAGCCTCAGCCATTTAAAGCCTTTGCGGAAATCAGTCGTACTGAGGTTCTGATTCTCAAGTTGCTCCATGGCAATTTTAAATTGTTGTTTAGGGTTAGATACGTCACCTAAGCGTTGCGTCTGGTCGGCGTAAGAAGTATTTACATAGCCCAGTAAAATACAAATAGCCCCGGATGTAAGAATTTTGCGTTTATACATGAAACGGCCCCTGCCATTCAAAAAGTTGTGTTAAAAAGTTATTAGTGTGTTGATTATATTGTATAAGAATTACGGGTTGTTGCAAATGATCTATAAGTAATTTCTTTTCGTGCTATTAACTGAAATATTAGCATTGACAGAAGGGTAGCTATCATGCAACTTTCAAAGTAAGAAACCCCATGAAAGCGGACGATCCGCCCATTTTGATACGGAATTTACAAATGCAAGGGAGCAGTGCGGTTTGAGTAGTCAGGCATTTGAACTAAAAGGTGAGATGTCACTGTTGAGTGTATTATTGCTTTCAGCGACGGATATGAGTGAAATTCAGGCGACTCTGGATGAAAAGCGTGAAAATGCACATCAATTATTGGATCGTAGTCCGGTTATTGTGGACTGCCAGAAAGTCAGTGAGCAGGCAGCCGGGCTGGATTTTGTTCAGCTGAGAAAAATGGTCGCTGAAACGGGGCTGATTCCGGTGGGTATCCGTAATTTGCCGGAAGCACTTGAAAATACCGCCAGCGAGTCAGGGTGGGCATTATTACGTCAAGGACACAGCCGTGTCAGAGCAACAACTCTCCCGGAAAAAACTGAAGTAGCGGATGTGGCTAATGCTGACGCTGTTGATTCCGGTGGTGACAATGGTGGCGGTGCAGATCCTGTGCAACGACTGCGGGTGGTTCAGCGCCCCGTTCGTTCAGGTCAGCAGATTTACTGTCCTGATGGTGATATTGTCGTTATGCAGCAGACCAGTGCCGGCTCAGAGTTATTGGCCGGTGGCTCAGTGCATGTCTATGGTGCATTAAGGGGGCGTGTGTTAGCGGGTGTTCAGGGCGATAAAACTGCGCGCATTTTTTGTCAGAACTTAGAAGCTGAATTATTATCGATAGCAGGCCGTTACCGTCTGTTGGATGATATTGAAGACGACCTGAAAGGGCAGGCCGTTATGGTCTATCTGGAAGGTGAAAAATTAAAAATTGCCCCCATTTGATTTGAATTTAATCAATATTAGGTATATTTCTTTCATATTTGTATGATGGAATGCATGATCCTCAGTCAGTAGTATAACAAAGCTGCTGCTACTATTTTGTGCGTAATTTAACATTAAGGAGAACTGATTTGAGCAGGATTGTTGTCGTGACCTCGGGGAAAGGCGGGGTTGGCAAAACGACTTCCAGCGCTGCATTTGCCACCGGATTGGCATTACGCGGTTATAAAACAGCGGTTATCGATTTTGACGTGGGTTTACGTAACCTTGATTTGATCATGGGCTGCGAGCGTCGGGTTGTTTATGACTTTGTTAATGTCATCAATGGCGAAGCAAATCTGAGACAGGCGCTGATTAAAGATAAGCGCACAGATAATTTGTATATACTGCCTGCTTCACAGACCCGTGATAAGGAGGCATTGACTCAGGAAGGTGTCGGTAAGGTGCTGGAAGACCTGAAAGCCGACTCTTTTGATTTCATTATTTGTGATTCACCGGCGGGTATCGAGCGAGGTGCTGCTATGGCAATGTACTATGCTGATGATGCCGTCATTGTCACCAACCCCGAAGTGTCTTCTGTGCGTGACTCCGACCGTATTCTTGGTTTACTGCAGAGCCGTACTGAAAAAGCTGAGCAGGGTGGCTCTATCCGGGAGCACCTGTTAATTACCCGTTATAACCCTGAACGTGTCGAGAGCGGTGATATGTTGGGATTGGAAGATGTGCTGGATATTCTGGCTGTGCCATTGATTGGCGTGATTCCTGAATCAGGGGGTGTGTTGCAGGCATCTAATAGTGGTAACCCGGTAATTCTGGACACTGAAAGTACAGCCGGTCGGGCTTATGATGATTTTGTCAGGCGTTTTCTGGGTGAAACCGTACCTCATCGCTTTCTTGAGGTAGAGAAAAAAGGAATTTTCAAACGGTTGTTCGGAGCATGATGAGTATGGGATTATTTGATTATTTTAGTAAGAAAAAACCAAAGAGTGCGCAATTAGCCAAGGAACGGCTGCAGATTATTATTGCTCATGAGCGCGTAAACCGCACAGGGCCTGATTACCTGCCTCAGATGCGCCGGGACATCATGTCTGTTATCAATAAATACGTACCGATTGATGAAGATCAGGTCAATGTACAATTTGAAAAAGGCGACGACTGCGATATTCTGGAACTAAATATTTCGTTACCTGAACAGGCAAAAGCAGTTCGCCATTAAGAGAGTGGTTGTGTCACAGTTTGTGTACCATTTGCATAACATTCTTAGAGTTTCTGCACCCTGCTGAGTTTTATCTTAGGGTGCAGAAAAAATAGTTATCTGGCTTTATCAGCTTCGTCCTGCTCAATAAAATCAATCACATCCTGCGAAATGATCGCACCTACTTCAATACCACGCAGCTCACCTTGCGGGTTAAACAGCAGTACTGAAGGTGTACCGTAAAGATCTTCTTCAAACTGATACAGGAAGTTATCCACTTCCACTGTCCTGCCGAACAGTGTTGGAAAGCTTAGTTGGTGTTTCTTCATGAATGCTGCGGCCATTGCTTTGCCTTTATCACCATGATCACCGTCCACAGATATACCGATTAGCTCAACTTTATGGCCGTAACGTTTCTTCAGGTTCTTCATGTAAAACACAGCATCAGGGCAGGCGGGACAATCTGAAGCCCATACCTCAAACACTGTCCATTTATCTTTGCTTAGCATATCAGCAAAGTGCTTGTTGTTGCCCTGCATGTCGCTGAGTGCAAAGGCGGAGCCACTGGTAAGTAGCGTAAATAGCAAGCTAAATAGTAGTGAGGCTGAGTAAACGTTTATGAATCGGCTGTAAATCATCTGGCGGTCGTGTCCTGTAAACATATTAAATATTAATTAGCGGCTACTGCCTCAGCTTCTTTGCTTTTAATGAAGCCAATCAGGTCATTAGGTGTCACCGCGCCGGGTTGTACGGCTGCGATTTTGCCCTGAGGGTCATAAACAATAATAGTCGGTGTGCCTACCAGTGTTTCACCGACTTTTGCATACAGGTAATTGTCTAATTCCATCGCATCTGACAGCAGGTTCGGGAATGTGAGCTTAAACCGGTTAATGAAACCCAGTGCTTTCTGTTTTCCGTCTTGTCCGTCAACAGAAATACCAAAAATATCAGCTTCCGGGAATCTTTGTTTGAACTGACTGAGGTAATGAATGGATCTGTGGCAGGCGTGGCAGTCATGCGCCCATACTTTAGCGATAGTCCACTTGCCTTTACCCACCATGCTCTGCAATTGTGCCGGGGTGCCATTCATGTCGGTCATTGCGATGGCTGAGGTGGATAGGACAAATAGCGTCAAGCTGGTGATCAGTGCGATAATGTGTTTCGTTATGTGCATGTTACTTTTCCTGAAGGTGATGGCGGAGGTGCTTATAACGTATTGTAACTGCAAACAGACGCATAAACAGACACCCAACTATAGAGATTTTAACCAATGAATAGTTCCGGAGCAGGGATTGGCTCTTTTATCGACAATAATCTGCTACTGATTGTGGCACTGCTGATGTTTTTGCTGGGCGTGTTGTTGGCTTACTTCATTTATAATCGTCCGTTGCAGCAGGCCAGACGTGAAATTGACCGGTTGCAGATGCAATTGCACAATGAAGAGCAGTTACACGAAGAGCGTTTGCTGATGCTGGATGACGCGCAGGATCGTTTGCACAATACCTTTGCGGTAGCTTCACAGCGCTCATTGCGTGAAAATAATCAACAGTTTTTGCAACTGGCCGAGGAAAGTATGCGCCGCTTTCATAGCGAGTCGAGAGCGGATCTGGATCAGCGCAAACAGTCGATTGATCATTTGGTTGATCCGATTAAACAGGCACTGGAAAAAACTGAGCAGCAAATACAGAATATTGAAAAACACCGGCAAGCCTCATTCGGCGCATTGGGTGAACAATTACGCAACCTGAGTGTCGATCAGCTAGCACTTCGGCAGGAAACCAGTAAGCTATCTACCGCATTACGAACGCCCGGTACGCGGGGGCAATGGGGTGAGATGAGCCTCAGGCGCATTGCTGAAATGGCCGGTATGATTGAACATTGTGATTTTATGGAGCAGGTGCAACGTAGTAATGACGAGCGTACTATCAGACCGGATATGGTGGTGCGCATGCCGGATAAGCGTGAGCTGGTGATTGATGCCAAGTCACCGATGGATGCTTATATGGATGCTTATGCCACAGAAAACGAGGCGGAGCGTCAGCGTTATCTGGTGCACCATGCCAAACGGGTGCGTGAGCATGTACGTATTCTGGCGGGTAAGCGCTACTGGGAGCAGTTTGAGAATGCGCCGGATTTTGTGGTGTTGTTTATGCCGGGGGAACAGTTTCTCGGGGCGGCGATGGAGCAGGATAAAAACCTGATGCAGGATGCATTAGACATGCGGGTGATTTTATCCACTCCTGCCACCTTAATGGCCTTGTTGCGTGCGGTGGCTTTTGGTTGGCAGCAATCGGTATTAACAGAAAATGCCGGTAAAATTCGTGATGTCGGAACAGAGTTACATAAACGCCTGACGGTATTTATTAATCACGTTGAAAAATTGGGCAAAAACCTGGAATCAGGTGTAGATACCTATAACCGTTTATTGGGATCACTTGAGCGGAGCGTGTTGCCAGGCGCTAAAAAACTGGCTGAGTTGGGCGTATCTTCCGGTCGGAATCTGGCGGATGCTGAGCCATTGGAGATTAGCCCGCGTGTACCTGTGCAATCTGAGCTAGAGTTAGAGGGCATAGGAATAGCTGATGATATTAAAGAATAATGGAGTGTTTGCTTTGAAGCCTGTAAAAATTCGTTCATATACAACAATAATGCAGATTTTAGTGTTACTGGTGCTGGCAATCGGTTTTGCTGTGTATCAAAAAGAAGGGGTGATTCAGTTTTTCCACATCACTGAAACCGGGTTAATGGGCCTGGTGCTGAACGGGATGATCATCGGTTTGTTTTTATTTGGCCTGTTGCGGATCATCCTGTTATTTCTGAGTTATGCACGGGAACAGGGTGTGGTTAACCGGTTCATTGGCCGCGTCCGTGACAAAGTGGCCAATCCGACTTACCAATTGGGCCAGAGTGCGTTGATTGTTGAGCGCTATAAAGCCGTTCAGCATATTAACCAGCAAAATGCCGTTGTTGATCAAAGCGCCTTAGCTGCGACTTTGGCAGCGACTCAGGCTTCACGGTTTACCTTAGTACGCTTTGTGCACAACACACTGATTTTGATGGGTGTGTTCGGCACCATTGTTTCCTTATCAGTGGCATTGGTCGGCGCGGCAGAATTATTAGATTCACCGGATAGTCTTGAGCAGATGGGTACTATTATTGGTGGCATGTCGACGGCACTAAGTACCACCATCACAGCTATTTTATGTTACGTGTTTTTTACTTATTTCCACCTGCGTTTGCAGGATGCCCGTACCCAGTTACTGGCTAATATTGAAGAGGTGACGGCATTACACATTTTGCCTGGTTTCCATACCACGGAAGAAAGTTTGTTGCTGGATGTCACAGCGCTGACCACAGAATTACGCCATTCAGCTGAAGCAGTGCGTAAAATTCAGGATCGGTTTTTACAAGCCGGAGACCGTCTGCAATTAGCCGTAGATGATCTGCAAAACACGATTGGTAATGGCGGCGAAGATATTCGTATTATCCGTGAATCCTTGCGTGAAGGCTTTCGTCTTGGGGACGAAAATGGTTCTCCATCTGCTGCTGATACACAATTGCCTGAACAGCCTGCTCATACAGCACAGCCAAATAGTCCTTACCCGCCGAATCAGAGGTTTCGCTAATGAGTTGGGGTAATGTTTTTCATGCGGAGGAAGCGGAGGATAGTTTCTGGCCTTCGTTTACTGACATTATGATGGTTATTGTGATGACCTTTTTGTTGGTGACTGTGGCTGTGGTGCTGACGAACACACGTTTGCTGGATGAGTTAAAAAGCAGTGTGGTAGCAGAGAAGGAAGCGACTCAGCGTGCTGAGTTCACCTTGAAAGAGAATGCGACATTGGAAGAGCAGTTGGATTACTTCCAGCAACGTACTTCCTCGCTGGAAATGGAGTTGTTGCGTAGCCGGGCGCAAGCAGAAAACACCCGTTCTGAATTGCTGGATACACAAACTGAATTAAGCCGCTTACAGAATCTGGATCAGCAAAAGTCATATCAAATAGCGGATATGGAGGAGAACCTGGCGTCCAGAGAGGCTACTGTCAGGCAGCTGGAAACTGATTTGCAGCAGAATAAGCAAGTATTAAGTGCTGAGCGTAGCCGTTTGCAGGGCGAGCTGGAATCCATACAAAGCCAACTGGAGTCGAGTCAGGCTGCAGCAACTGCGAGTGAGTCAGCGCTGGCAGATTTGCGTGAGCAGACTTCAGATGAGCGCCTGAAGCTGGCTAGTTTGAAGGGTGAGTATGATGAGCTGGATAAGAAATATCAAAAATTAGTGAAGCCTACCCGATCCTCGAAAGATAAAACAGTGGTGGACGTGATGTACAGCCAATCAGGCTATCGCATTCGTCAACCGGGTGAGGCCAATTACCGGAGTGTCGGGCGGGCAGCTATGAACCGTGAGTTGACTGAACTAAAAGCAAAACACGGCACCGATCTGTATGTGAAGATTATTATTCCGGAAAATAGCGGCCTTTCTTATAACAAAGCTTGGGTATTTACCCGCGATATGCTGAATAAATACGACTATTATTACCAGGATAATACGGGCTCAACCGGGGGTGAGGAGCAATAAGTTAACAGGGGATGAATTCTTTTGGCTATTAGCGTAAACTTTTAATCCGGTAAATTAAAGAGTGTTTTTTCTTTTAACTCAAATGGATGGCAAGGATATGCAAAGTCGTTTATTCACTATAATACCCCTGATTTTTTGTTTCATTCTACCCACATCAACATGGGCGGTTGGTCAATTTAAAGTAATCAAAGTTGAATCATGGGACACCTTAAACATGCGTTCCGGCCCGGGCGTGAAAAATGCTGTTGTGGTAAAACTACCGCCCGATGCCAAAGGCCTGAGTATGGCGGGAGGCCGGAAGACTGTTGGCCGGACTCATTGGGTCAAGGTTAGCTGGCAGGGTAAAACCGGCTGGGTGAGTGAGACCTATCTGGGATTGCAGGGCGATAAAAAAATGCCTGAAACAGTGTCGGCAGGGAAGCTTACCAAAGTTAAGCCAGCGCAAAAGCTGAAACCTCAGAAAAAGAAAAGTGGCATGTGGATTCTTGAGTGTGGTAATACCTTACCTCCCTGGCGGGTTGAGGTGTTACCGGAATGGATGTCCGGTAAGCTGGGAGAGCATAAAACCGGTATGCCGATCACCCATAAGCGGCAGGATCATGGTAAGCATCATAAAGTAGCACTGGAGACAGAAATTCGTGGTTCCAATCGCTGGAATCGTCTCCGGATGACAATGAACTACACCAAATCCTGCTATAGCCGCTTGGCTAAGGAGAAAGTCGCTTTCAGTGTTAAAGGTATGTTCAATAATACTCCCATTGAGGGATGTTGCCGGGCTTTACAAGTACCGTAACGTAATTTTTTAAAGCACGGTATCTAGTAATTCGATCCAGTGGATAACCTTCTTATTAGCCTCTGAACCCAGGTGCATCTGGCAGCCTATATTGGCGGTCGCAATAATATCGGGTTCAGAGGTCTGTAAAGCATCCAGTTTATTGCTGAGTAACTGTTGCGACAGTTCAGGTTGCAGGATGGAATAAGTGCCCGCTGAGCCACAACATAAATGGGCATCCGCCACGGGTGTCAGAGTGAATCCGGCTTTGCTGAGAATGGATTCCACCACACCGTTGAGTTGTTGGCCATGTTGTAAGGTACAAGGGCTGTGGAAGGCCACTTTTTTCATGCCCTCCGGTATTTGTTGTGCTGATGCTTTGGGAATAGCCAGGTCACGCAGGATTTCACTAATATCTTTGGCCAGCGTGGAAACCCGTGCGGCTTTTTCTGCATAGGCCGGGTCATTCTTTAGCAAGTGACCATAGTCTTTAATCATCACGCCACAACCGCTGGCTGTTACCGCAATGGCTTCTGCGCCCGCTTCAATCTGTGGCCACCATGCATCAATATTACGGCGCATAAAGTCTTTAGCGGCTTCCGGTGCCGCCAGGTGTTGATCAACTGCGCCACAACAACCGGCTTTCTCAATTTTCACCAGCTCCACACCCAGTTTTTCCAGCACTCTGGCCGTTGCGGCATTAGTGGAAGGTGTGGCTATGCTTTGTACACAGCCATCAAAAGCTAATACCTTGCGGGTTTGTGGTTTTACTTCCCAGCGGTGCTTACGTGTGCCTTGTTGTGGCGGGAGCTTTTTGGTGAGCTTAGCAGGCGTGAAGTTTTTCACCAGATAACCAGCCCCCATCAGTACTTTTGTACGTTGTGGGTAGGGTAGAATATGACGTAATGCAGCCCGCATGACCTTGTCTTTTAAAGGGCGCTCTAATTGTTGCTCAACTATTTCACGGCCAATATCAACCAGTCGCCCATATTGCACACCGGAAGGGCAGGTAGTCTCACAGGAACGGCAGGTCAGGCAGCGATCAAGATGCTGGCGCACCGTATTCGTGACTTCTCCGCCTTCTAATACCTGCTTGATTTGATAAATACGCCCACGCGGCCCATCCAACTCATCGCCGAGTAGCTGGTAAGTCGGGCAGGTAGCAGTACAGAACCCGCAATGCACACAAGCCCGCAAAATGGATTCTGCTTCCTGTCCCTGTGCGGTTTGTTTATATTTTTCACTGATAGTCGTTTGCATAGGGCTTAAAACTCTGAGTACATTCGCTGAGGGTTAAAGAT
>CACVAV010000382.1 GCA_902727945.1 uncultured Thiotrichaceae bacterium
GTAGAAATCGTAATACCACGCTCTCTTTCTTCAGGGGCATTATCAATCTGGCTAAAATCTTTAGTGTCACCACCAAACTTCTTGCCCTGGACAATAGAGATTGCCGCCGTCAGTGTTGTCTTGCCGTGATCAACGTGACCAATCGTACCTACATTCACGTGCAGTTTGTCACGCTCAAATTTTGCCTTTGCCATTGGTGTAACCCCATCAAAAATCTATACTGGTGCCCATAGGCAGAGTCGAACTGCCGACCTCATCCTTACCAAGGATGCGCTCTACCACCTGAGCTATATGGGCTAATAATTAATATTTCCAAATTGCGAATAATCCGATTGGAGCGGGTGATGGGAATCGAACCCACACCATCAGCTTGGAAGGCTGAGGTTCTACCGTTGAACTACACCCGCCCTGCTACACCGGATTTAACACAGAACCACCTAAGAAAAGGTGGTGGAGGGAGAAGGATTCGAACCTTCGAAGGCTGTGCCAACAGATTTACAGTCTGTCCCCTTTGACCGCTCGGGAATCCCTCCGACTGGAAAGAGGCGCATTCTGAGCTAATCACTTTATAATGTCAACTCATAGTCTTAAGAAATTCACGATAATTTGTCAATTACCAAACGGCCCACGATCGGTATTAATTTTGTATATAAGGTCAATACTTTGTTGCACACCACTAGTGGCCTCCAGCTGCAGTTTCTTATTGATCTGATAGGTCACTGCCACCTTTTGCAACGAGTCAAACAAACCCACAATATATTTCACATAGAGCTTTGGCCCCAACCGCTTCCCCAAAGACAATTCGCTTTGTTTATAATCACCGCCTTTAGTATTCAACCCGACATCATCCAACCCCAGTCCGCCCCCCAGTTGCTGTGCCAGGCTCTCCCCACCGGACAAACCTAAACCGGCAACCGCCTGCGTCAATATTGCCGACTCAGCCCCACCTGAATTAGCCAACGACTGCCCTGTCAGTAAATAACTCAGCGTATCAGTCTGTGTTTGCGCCGGATCAGAGAACAAACTCGACTCAGGCGTCCCAACCGTCCCGCCCACAGCAATACCAACGGTGATATCATCTTCAACCGCACGGGTAGCACGCACATCCAGCCCCGGATTATCAACCGGGCCATTAAATAACAAGCGTCCCCGTTCGATTTTCAGGTTTTGACCGTAGGCTTTATACACCCCATCAACAACACTCAGCACACCTTCCGCCAGAATATCCTGACGATTACGCAATATCCTCAACCGGCCAGTCAACCTTGCACCCAGTCCGAATCCGTTGAAAGTTACCCGCTCGCCCAACACGATGGTCACATTCGGCTGTATATACAATGGCGCACCTGAATCAGGCGCAATGACTACTTTATTAGGCTGTGGTCGCCCACCACCAACAATCACAATATCATCAGAACGCACACTGGCGCTGGTCGGCAACTCTCTTAAATTGACAGTAGTTTCCGGAACCCGCACCGTACCACTGATCACTACAGATTGCGGCCCGGCTTTGATGGAGAGATCCGGCGACACTTTCGCCTGAATTTCATGACTATTCATCAGCAGCAGATCATTGCCCTGCAAGCGCACATCAGCGCTCCAATTCGGCAACTGCGCCAAACGCAAGGTACCATTCGCCGTAAGCTGCCCACTGCCCGCCCGCAGCGTACCGGTAATCGCCAACTGATCTGCCCTGCTCGCCTGTACTGCCAGATTAATATCCGTCAGTCTTGACCCGGTTTCCGGCAGGTACAGCGACCCGTTCTGTAAACGTAACGCACCGGTCACCTGAGGCTTAGCCAACAAACCGACAATACGCACATCACCGGCGACACTACCTTTTAACGCATCCACCTGAGGTGAAAAGCGCTGCAACCAGGTAATACTGGGCATATTCACCGTGGTACGCAGATCAAGGCGATGCTGACTGTTTTCCGGAGACAGAATCACCTGCCCCTGAGTACGCATCTGACCATGTCCAACCACATCCAGCTGAACATCAACGCTAGCATTACGGTTATTCAACACCAGATTAGCGCGTGCATTGGTATAACGGAAGGTATCAGTACGGCCACGCCCGGACACAACGACCACAGCATTATCCGGCAACTGTACATTGATACGCGCAGAGGGCTGACCATTACGCTGCTCAAACTGATAGTCAGCATTTAATCGCCCCGGCAACTGAATATTAGCCGGTAAAAACGGACGCGCCATCGCCAGCGGCACCTGCTGCAACTGGCCTTTTGCCACTAATCCAGCCTGCTTTGTCCAGCTGGTTTGCTGCGCACAAAAACGCGCATTCTGACGATTAGCCAGGCAGGAATTGCTCACTGTGACCGCCTGAGCTGAAGCAGTTATTCTGATAGGCGCAGTCAGCTGCCAATCTCCGGCCACAGTCTCACGTAACGCCAATGTATTGACCGCACCGTTCCACTGCCCGTTAACCAAACCACCACTGACAGCTGCATTCAGCTTACCGTCTTTATGCACCGCCGCCAGTGTACCCGAATGACGCTCAACCGTACCCTGACCTTTCACCTCAGCATAAGTCAGAACGTTCTCACCCTGTTTTACATTGCGCAACACGCCCTGCACATTATAATTAGCACCATTCTGAGTGATATTAATATCGACCGCCTGCACAGAAAGATCCTGGTAACGAATATTGCCGCCTTTCAGAGAACCTTTCACCTGAGGTAATTTATACGAACCACTGACCGA
>CACVAV010000383.1 GCA_902727945.1 uncultured Thiotrichaceae bacterium
TCTTTTAACGTGCCACGGATACGATGCAGACGTGATTTCACGGTGCCCACCGGAATGCCTTCAATCCGGGCGATGTCACTGAATCCCAGCTCTTGTATATATGCCAACGCCAGCAAACTGCGTTCGTGTGGTGGCAACTGTTGTAAGGCCTGATTCAATAGTGTCTGCATCTGCTGGTTTTCCAGATGCTCCGGCGGTGATGCTGCGGCTGTCGGGTGTGACTCGATGGTAGCGCTTGCTGTGCCATCTCCGGCGGTTTGTTCGTGGCGGCGTGCGGCGCGGTCTAACTCATTGAGTGTTAAACGGCGGGCAATAGTGAATAACCAGGTGGAATAGGCGGATTGTGTGCCATCAAAGCGCTCGCGTGCCTGCCATGCGCGGATAAAGGTTTCCTGAATCAGTTCTTCAGCGATGGCTTGTTGGATACCCATGCGGCCCAGGTAGGCAAAAAGCGGTGTCTGATAATGTTGCACTACGGCAGCAAAAGCTGATTTGTCACCGTGTTGAACGCTATGCAGGGTAGGTTGATTCACTGTTAATTCCGGGTTGTGTTTTATAGTTATACCGGTGAGGTGGATAGCGGTTCAGAAAAAATGGTATAGTGATTGATCATATTCTAAATAAAACCACCGGCACTTAGCCGAAAAACTCAAATAATTGTCATGTAATTACTTAATCCGTTAAAAAAAAGTGCACTGAAAATCCGTTAACTGTTTTGGCTTGCAAGGGTTCTGTGCGTTTAAAAAATGTGCTCAAGGATCAAGTAATGTCAAATTACAAAAAATACCCGCGTACACCGCATTTACCCTGGTCACCTGGTGTGAGCAGTGATGATGTGCGCATACTCGATGCCACTATTTTTCAGGGGCGGGAAGTTGTCGTCACCGAGAAAATGGACGGTGAAAATACCACTTTATACCGTGATCATGTCCACGCCCGTTCGCTGGATAGTCGTCATCATCCATCACGTGATTGGGTGAAGCAATGGCATGCCAGTATCGCTTATTCGATTCCTCAGGATTGGCGGGTTTGTGGTGAAAATCTCTATGCACAACATTCTGTGGCTTATAGCCAGTTGGCCAGTTATTTCTATGGATTCTCTGTCTGGAATGATGAGAATACCTGTCTGAGCTGGGCGGACACTGAAGAATGGTTTGAGCTATTGGGTGTTCATTCGGTGCCGGTATTGTATCGGGGTATTTGGGATGAAGCGGTTATTCGTGCAGTGAAGGTGGAAACCGGCGCGGTGGAAGGATACGTTGTACGATTAGCTGATGCATTTAGCTATGAAGATTTCAAGTGCAGCGTGGCGAAATGGGTACGCCCGAATCATGTGCAGACGGATCAGCATTGGATGTTCGCTGAGCTGGTGGCCAATGGTTTACTGGAGGTGAAAGATGAAAATTGATGATTGGTTGGCGGGTCTTGCGCAGACAGCAACGCCGGATATGGATGAGTGCGTGGCTATGTTGGGTGACAATATTGGCTGGCTGCATCGCCTGAAAGAGACGGAACAAGACCCGGAGTGGCACGCTGAAGGTGATGTGCATATTCATACCAACATGGTGTTGCAGGTTTTGTATCAGTTGTTGGCTGATGAAGCGCAGCATATCCGGGGTGAGCGTCGACAGGCGTTGATACTGGGTGTGTTGCTACATGATATTGCTAAACCCATCCGCACCGGTCGTTTTGAATTGCAGAGTGTGGAACGTGTTGGTGCGCCACAACATGAGACGTATGGCCGTTCGTATCTGGCGTTTAAATTGATGGTGCTACCCCTGCCGTTTGAGGTGATTTGGACAGTGTTAAATCTTGTGGGTGAGCATCATATACCCAAACGATTGGCTGTTAGAAATAGCTCAAAAGCAGATTTTTTAACAGTGGCGAGACAAGCTGATACCGAGTTATTGTATTGGCTGGAAGTGGCGGATATGCGCGGGCGGATTTGTCCGGATCTGCCTTCCCAGTTAATGTACCTGGATGAATACCGGATGTTTGCTGAGGAATATCAGGTTTGGGGGCAGGCGCAGGATGTACGTTCGTTGTTGGCTCCGCAGTTGGCTGAGTTACCGTTGTTTGTGCAGGATTATGTCTATGCGCATGCGTTGTATGAGTCGGAAAACGCCAAAATCAATATGGTGGAGGAAGCGATGGCCACGACTTATCAGCACCGTGAGCAACATGCGCATCTGGTGGTGATGTGCGGGCCGAGTGGTGCGGGGAAGTCCGGCTGGATTGCGCAGAACTATCCGGATTACACGCTGATTTCGTTGGATGAGTTGCGCAAAGAATTTAACGGTTCCCGTGATTCACAGGCGAATAAAGGGCAAATTATTCAGCATGCGAAGGAGCAACTGAAGGCAGCATTGCGTAATAAACAAGGCGTGGTGTGGGATGCGACTAACCTGCGCAAGGATTTTCGTTCAGTGATTTGTACACTGGGGCGGGATTATCATGCGCTGGTGTCATTGGTGGTCTTCTTGTTACCGGAAAAGCAGCTGTTTATTAATAACCGCAACCGGCCTTACCGTGTGGCTGATAGCGTGTTGATGAAGCAGTTAGATAGCTATCAATTTCCGCTGTTGAATGAGGCACACCAGTATCAGGTGGTGGGTGAGGGTGGCAGGACTTTGTTTCGTAGCGGGTATTATCAGGAGTGACAGACTGTTTTATCACTCATTCAACTGC
>CACVAV010000384.1 GCA_902727945.1 uncultured Thiotrichaceae bacterium
ACTTCATTGACCTGATCGATGTACAAGTCGCGCTGTTCGTCATTGCTATCAATTACATGCAGCAGTAAATTGGCTTCTGTTGTTTCTTGTAGCGTAGAGCGGAAGGCGGCCACTAAATCATGCGGTAGCTGGCGAATAAAACCTACCGTGTCAGCGAGAATGATGCTTTGCTGGTTAGGTAGATCTATGCGGCGCAGAGTAGGGTCAAGTGTGGCAAATAGCTGGTCAGCCGCATAAACAGTGGATTCTGTTAATGCATTGAATAGCGTGGATTTTCCAGCGTTGGTGTAACCGACTAGTGAAACAGTCGAGATTTCCGCTCGCTTGCGCGATTGTCGTCCCTGTTCCCGTTGGTTCTGTACTTTATCCAGACGCTTGTTGATCTGCTTAATACGCACATTCAGCAGTCGACGGTCTGTCTCAAGTTGGGTTTCACCGGGGCCGCGCATACCAATGCCGCCTTTCTGGCGCTCAAGGTGTGTCCAGCCACGCACCAGTCGTGTTGACATGTGTTTCAGCTGAGCGAGTTCCACCTGTAATTTGCCGTCATGGCTACGGGCGCGTTGGGCGAAAATGTCCAGAATCAGACCGGTGCGATCAAGCACCCTGCATTCAAACAATTTTTCGAGATTGCGTTCCTGAGCAGGGCTAAGCGCATGATCAAATATGACCAGATCGGCTTGATAGAGAAGCACCAGGTCACGAATTTCCAGTGCTTTACCTTCACCAATGAATCGGCGTGATTCCGGCGATTTTTTGGAGCCGGTCAGCAGGTATTTGATGTCGGCACCTGCGGAACGCGCAAGTTCTTTGAACTCATGCGCGTCTTTGGGCGTCTTATCAGTATTAAAACTTATCTGAACAAGAATTGCGTTATTGCCGGATTCCGGTCGTTCAAACAGTTCCAAGGTATGCGGTACTTATTCTGTAGCCAGGTTCAGCTTAATGGGGCGAGCTGGAACGATGGTTGAGATAGCATGCTTATAGACAAGTTGGCTAACCGTATTGCCGAGTAAAACGACAAATTGGTCAAAAGATTCTACATGTCCTTGTAACTTGATACCGTTCACAAGGTAGATTGAAACCGGAATCCGTTCCTTTCTTAATGCATTGAGGAAGGGTTCTTGTAATGTGTGCCCTTTCGACATATTAGTGTTCTCCTAAAGTCTCTATATTGGGGTTTGGGGTTGTTTTGGTATGAATCTATCGGTTAAAAAATAGTTATTGTCTAATTAATCGCCGATTTATTAAGCCTACCAGTTAAATTTTATTATCAAAACACCTGTTCATCGGACATATCCGTTTATCCGGAAATAAACGTTGAAGTCGTCTCTAAGACCGATGAAAGGTTGTAATTTTCGGCATGATACTGATTAAGCCCCTGTTCAGAACGTAACCAGGTCATTTGACGCTTAGCAAGCTGCCTTGTCGCCACGATAGCACGATTGCGCATCATATTGTAGTCTATTTTGCCAGCTAAATATTCCCAAACCTGCCGGTAGCCAACAGCTCTGACTGCGGGCATATCAGTTGTCAGGTCACCACGCTGATAAAGCTTTTTCACCTCATCAATAAAGGCTTGGTCTAACATGAGGTCGAAGCGCTGCTCAATGCGTTGGTGAAGCCAGCTTCTATCCTCTGGTAGCAGGGCTATTTTGTGCAGCTGATAGGGGCAGGCATCGTACCTTGCGGCCTTCTGTAGCACACTCATTGGCTGGCCGGTTAACTCATAAATTTCCAGCGCCCGCTGTAAACGTTGCGGGTCGTTTGGGTGAATGCGGGCGGCAGCTTCGGGGTCAATTGAGGCTAATCGCTGATGCAGCGCTTCCCAGCTTGATTGTGCTGCTTCTTCATCTAATCTGGCACGTATTTCCGGACTGGCCGAGGGTAAGTGCGATAAACCCTGTTCCAGCGCCCGAAAGTAAAGCATGGTGCCACCCACCAGTAAGGGGATGCGGCCCTGTGCCGTTATATCCGCCATTTCTTCCAGTGCATCTTTACGAAAGGTGGCGGCGGAGTAAGATTGGGCCGGGTCAAGAAAGTCGATGAGCCGGTGTGGAGCTTGTCGCAACTCTTCCGGAGAAGGTTTAGCTGTGCCGATAGTCATGTCTTTGTAGACCAGTGCTGAATCCACACTAATTAGCTCAACAGGTAAATGCTCCCGCAGCGCTATGGCCAGACCCGTTTTACCGCTGGCGGTAGGCCCCATCACACAAATAGCTTTAGGTAGCGGGTGTTCCGGGTTTTTGTTGTCCATTACTGGCCACGCATAAATAATTTATCAATCTGGTTCAGGCTCATTTGTGTCCAGGTGGGGCGGCCATGATTACACTGACCGCTGCGCTCAGTGCGTTCCATGTCGCGTAGTAGTGAATTCATTTCCGGTACAGTGAGCCTGCGGTTGGCCCGGACGGAGCCGTGGCAGGCCATGGTGGAAAGTATTTCATTCATGGCTTGCTGAATGCGTTGACTTTCGCCATGAGTTATCAGGTCAGCCAGTACATCGCGTACCAGTGCTTCTGTGTCCGAGTCTTTTAGCAGGCTGGGTACGGCACGAATCGCCAGTTTTTCCATGCCTAAGCGATCTAGCTCAAAGCCTAAACCTTTAAATGTTGCCCGATGCTGTACGGCGTAATCTGCTTCTTTGCGGCTGATATTAATCGCTTGCGGAACTAATAACGG
>CACVAV010000385.1 GCA_902727945.1 uncultured Thiotrichaceae bacterium
CCTTGTTCAATGTCGATATCAATCTGGCTGGCACCGGCATCCACCGCATTTTCCAGTAACTCTTTGATCACGGAAGAAGGGCGCTCAACCACCTCACCAGCAGCTATCTGGTTGATGAGGTGGTCGGGAAGCTGGCGAATAGACATTCCTGCGGCCCGCTACTGTTCGTTGCTGGCCGTTTTGAGCGTTGCCTGTTCCACCAGATCCTTGGAACGATCAGCATTGATGCCGTAACGTGCGAGGATGGATGGCTGTTTCTCCATCGCCTCTTTGTTATCGATAACAATCTGGTAGCCATCGTCTGCTTCCAGTAGCGTGAAGTCGGCCTTATTGTTCTGAATTTTGTCAAAGAACTCACTAAAGTTGGTAAATTTCTCACCATTGATTTTCTCAATGACCAGCCTGGAATCATGGTGGTGATCTTTGTTAATGTCTGCGGGTAGTACTTTGGTCATAATGACCACTTCCTGTAGCTCTTCGCTGGGCGGACTCATGGCAGCAGCAGCCAGTGATGGCGGCACCGGATCCATGCTATCCAACAGATCCTGATTTAACGGCATGAATACAAAACCACCGTAAATGTAATAAGTCGGCTGTTTGTCGTACTGGTTTGGCTTAACCAACAGGTAATCTTTGCCGGGTTTATCCAGTGTGATAGCCACCTGAGTGGGTTTGCTGTCACGGATAATATCCAGTTTAACGGCTTCGCCTAGCTGGTGAATGTCGATGTAATGCGTGTAATCCAGGTATTCGCCGGGCCGGAACTCAACGGTGCCGTTATTTTGAATCGCATTACCATCGATAGCAGTAATAATGTCACCGACGTTAATCAAATTTTCTGAAGGGGTGTTCTCATACACCTTGTGCACCAGAATACCGGTTTGCTCTTCATTCAAACCGTATTTACGGCGCATAGCCGGATTTTCCAGGGACTGAACCAGAAAGCCGGGGTAGCCGAAACCATCCTGTTTGCCGTCCTTAATATCTTTGAGGAAATGGCGCAGGATCGGGGTTGGAATCATGTAACCAATGTTTTCAGTAAAGAAGCCGGATTGCATGGCTACACCGACTACTTTGTCACCGGAGATTACCGGACCACCGCTGTTACCGAAGTTGATGGCAGCATCAACCTGTACCGCGATCAGGTTTTCATTGGCATGTGCATAATCTTGTTTTTCAATGCGCGAAACAACACCACGGGTAACACTCAGCGTTGTGCCGCCAATCGGAAAGCCATAAACCTCAACATCCTGTTGCACTTCAGGTAGTTCACCCAGTTCCAGCGGTTTTACGTCTTTGTACAGGCCTTCTTCTTTGGGGCGCAATAAGGCCAGGTCAGCCTCGTGCGAAATATAGACTACTTCCGCCTCATGACGTTGCGTTTCGCCATGGCGCTGTAATTCCAGAAAGGTAGCATCAGCCGCAACGTGAGCATTAGTCAGTACCAGGCCACCCTCAATGATCAGGCCTGACCCTGAACCCTTGCGGGTGTTTGAGTTCCACGGCGATAACGTGCTGTGCGCATGTTTTACAACATAAACATGCATCACCGCGTCTTTCAGCGCTTCTTTTGTATCTTTTTTTTCTGCTGCAGTCTGCTCAACAGGTGCTTCAGCGGCTTTGGTTTCAGCTAAAGCGGGCACTGAGCAAAATAGCCCTGAAACAATGCATGCAATAAGTGATAGACGGTGTTTGTTGAAATTCATGTACTCATCCTGAAATTGATAGAAGCAGGCGGATTCAGGTTTTCCTGAAATTGTTATAGTTTTTAGGCCATGCCCGGAATAATTTGGCCTGAAAATCAGCGATCCCCAATTTAACCATTCTCAATATATCGTTATATATCGGTTTTTTGCCAAAAACTTGGTATTCTTCGCCGATTACGCAGCATACTGTGAAAGTCGTAGACTTTCATGCTTGCGGGGGTTTAATTCCTGCATGCACGTCATTGCCTGCGTACTTACGCAACTTAAGTCAAAAAACATCAATAGGATAGCACGATGACTGATTATAAGCATACGCTTAACCTGCCAAAAACCGAGTTTCCAATGCGCGGTGATTTGGCAAAACGTGAACCGGGTATGCTCGAAGATTGGTATGAGCGGAAACTGTATCAACAGCTCCGTGAAAAAGCCAAAGGACGCCCGAAATTTGTTTTGCATGATGGCCCTCCCTATGCAAATGGCTCCATTCATATCGGTCATGCAGTGAATAAAATTATTAAGGATGTCATTGTAAAAAGTAAGACAATGGCAGGCTTCGATGCACCGTATGTGCCTGGCTGGGATTGCCATGGTTTGCCGATCGAGAAAAAGATTGAAGATAAGGTTGGGCGTGTCGGGGCTAAAGTCGATGCGAATACGTTTCGTAGACTTTGTCGTGAGTATGCGACGGAGCAAATTGACATTCAGCGTAAGGAATTTAAGCGCCTGGGTGTGCTCGGTGATTGGGATTACCCTTATCTGACCATGAATTACAAAACTGAAGCCGGAATTGTACGGGCTTTGGGTAATATCGCGCTCGGCGGTCACATGCACAAGGGCACTAAGCCGGTGCATTGGTGTACAGATTGTGGTTCTGCGCTGGCTGAGGCGGAAGTTGAGTACGAAGACAAAAAATCTGTCTCGCTTTACGTGCGTTTCGACGTGGTGGATCAGGCTGATTT
>CACVAV010000386.1 GCA_902727945.1 uncultured Thiotrichaceae bacterium
GGGAAAACTTCGGTAGTTGAAAATGAAAAATAAGATATTATCTTCATGATAACTAACACAGCAGAGATTCAATATGTGGGATAAACGATACGCAACTGATGAATACGCCTATGGCACTGAGCCAAATGACTTTCTGCACGAAAATAGTGGTGCACTACCCTCCGGAAAGGTACTTTGCCTGGCTGAAGGTGAAGGTAGAAATGCCGTTTGGTTAGCCCAACAAGGTTATGATGTGACGGCTGTTGATAGTTCAGAAGTCGGCTTGCAAAAGGCTGAAAAACTCGCAGCTGCTCAGGGTGTGTCGATTACGACCCATCATGCTGATTTGGCAGATTATGATATGGGTTCAGCGCAATGGGATGGCATTGTTTCTATCTTTTGTCATTTGCCCGCACCACTGCGGAAAAGTGTTCATCAACGGTGTGTTGAAGGACTTCGGGCAGGGGGTGTGTTATTGCTGGAGGCGTATACACCGGATCAACTCAACTACAATACCGGCGGGCCACCGGCTGTTGATATGCTGATGGATAGCGAGCTGCTCGAAAATGAATTGAACCAACTGACTTTTCTCAAGCTGGAAGAGCGGGTAAGAGACATTCATGAAGGCAGTTTTCATCACGGAGCAGGGGCTGTTGTGCAGCTAATTGCTAAGAAAGGGCCAGGCCAGAAGTGAAGTCTAAGAACCGGCGCTCCCTCGCGCCCTATAGGGGTCTATAATAAAAACTTGATCTGCATCAGTACCCCACTGTCTTTTTCGACGTATGCTTTCAGACTGTCATACGCTTAGACATATACCTCATGAAAGTTCAGTTCGACATAGAAAAAATTACCCGTTACGACGAAGCCGGGCCACGTTACACGTCTTACCCCACCGCCGTTGCCTTCAGTGGAACCTTTACTGAAAAAAACTACCTGGAGCAGGCTGAACTCAGTAACGACTGCCCTATTCCTGCGCCCTTATCGTTGTATTTCCACATACCGTTTTGTGACACCATCTGTTTCTATTGTGCCTGTAATAAGGTCGTCACTAAAGACTACAGCAAGGCTGATACTTACCTCGAATACCTGTACCGTGAAATCGACATGCAGAGTGTTCTGTTTGACAATGATCGCGTGGTTGAACAGCTGCACTGGGGTGGCGGTACCCCCACCTTTCTGAATCATGACCAGATGCGGGCGCTGATGGATTACACCCGCCGCCGCTTCAATTTGCTGGACAATGACGCAGGTGATTACTCGATTGAAATAGACCCCCGCAGTGTCACCGCTGAAACCATCACCTTATTGCGGGAGATTGGCTTCAATCGTTTCAGTCTGGGTGTGCAGGACGTTAATCCACGGGTACAAGCCGCCGTCAACCGCATTCAGCCGATTGAGGACACGCTGGCCATTATTAATGCCTGTCGGGCGAATAAGGCAAAATCCATTAGCATTGATCTGATTTATGGTTTGCCGTTACAGACTCAGGAAAGTTTCAGTGAGACACTGCAAACCATTATTGATATTTCACCTGATCGCATATCGCTGTTTAACTATGCCCACTTGCCGCATCTGTTCAAACCGCAGCGCCGGATCAATGTAGTAGAGCTTCCGCCCGCACGTAACAAACTGGATATACTGCAACACAGCATCGAAACACTCACTGCTGCCGGTTATGTTTATATTGGCATGGATCATTTCGCCAAGCCTACCGACCAACTCAGCAAAGCCCAGGAAGCAGGCGAACTACACCGTAATTTCCAGGGTTACACCACGCATGCCGGTTGTGATCTGGTGGCCATGGGTGTCAGCGCCATCAGCAGTGTTCATGACAGCTATAGCCAGAACGAAAAAACACTGGATGACTATTACGAAGCCATCGATGAAGAGCGTCTGCCGATTATCAAAGGTGTCAGCCTGATGCGTGAAGACTTATTGCGCCGGGAAGTGATTCAACAACTCAGTTGTCAGTTTATGGTCGACATCCGCGAGATTGAGCACAGTTATGGCATTAACTTCGTGGATTATTTCTCACTGGAAATGGCGGAACTGGAAGCACTGGCGGCTGATGACTTACTGAGTATTGAAGATGACTTCCTGTTTATTACACCTGCCGGACGTTTGCTGGTGCGGCGCATTTGCATGGTTTTCGATGCCTACTTCCGCGAACAGCGCATGGAACAACGTTATTCCAAGGTAATTTAATGCAACTGAATATAACTTAATGCAGCGATGACGGCCCGTCATCGCCACTCAGCAAACGACCACGGCCAACTGTATATTCCCCCAGCGAATCCATCAGTACATTCTGGGCTGACAGCTTCAGCTCACCCTTCTTGCGTTTAACACGCTGATAGCTGCCATCGGCCTGCAATACCCACGCCTGCGTATTGTCCTGCAGATACACTTCAAAGGCTTCATCACGTACCCGCTGACGCCATTCCGCATCCAGTATCGGAAAGGCTATCTCCACCCGGCGGAAGAAGTTGCGCGGCATCCAGTCAGCACTGGAGCAATACATTTCTTCATCACCGTTATTCAGGAAATAATAAACCCGTGGGTGCTCAAGAAAGCGCCCCATCACCGAGCGCACATGAATATTTTCTGACACACCTTTAATGCCGGGCCGCAAACAACAGGTGCCACGTATCACCAGCTCAATCTTCACACCGGCACAAGA
>CACVAV010000387.1 GCA_902727945.1 uncultured Thiotrichaceae bacterium
TCTGACGAGTCTGGCGTAGCGATATCCGGCAAAGCACTATCGATGTGATCATCGGCATCGGAACCGTTAAGCAGCATATCAAAATCAAGCGGCTCATCAACTGTTTCAGCCAGATTATCAATTTCTGCTGACACAGCATCCGGCAGACCAAGACCAGCATCAGTGCCTAAGCCCTGATCTTTTTCCAGCTCATTAGCCAAATCATCCAGACTGAAATCCAGACTATCATCTACTGTACTAGCCAGTTCACTATCATCAAGAGCCGGGGTGTCATTAAGCACTGACTGACTACCAAGATCGGCAGCAGCATCATTCAAATGAACCGCATCGTCATCCAGGCTTTCCAGATTACCCAGTTCATTTTCCAACTCATCCAGATCAAAATCAAAATCGTCCAGACCCAAATCATCATCCAAACCGGCTATCGCATCAGCTTCAGGGGCTAGTGATACCTGCGTGGGCGCATCAGACTCAGAATCATCATCGCTCCCCATCAGCGCCACAGCACCGGCACCGACTGCCGCTGTTGCAGCCGCTGCACCGGTCGCCAGCGCGCCCAGACCAATGCCATCATCAGACTGTTGATATAATTTATTGTCAGGGCTGATTTTACCGCCCCACTCAGCAATCTCACGCCACATTTTGCTGTTTTTATCAGCTCCGGCAGTGTCCATAAAGGCTGCAGCCTGCGCATCAAACTCATCCCGGTTATTAGATGCAAAATAGTTCTCTAATAACTTATGACGGTACTCAAGACGATCAGGGTGCTTTTCTAACGCTTTCTTCAATTCACTTTCAGCCTGCTGATGCAGACCGTAGGCAATATAGACATTAGCCTCCATCAACACTTCATCTTCATCAGATGTGCTTTCGGCCTCAACAATGTCATTAACGTGAGAAGCCGTTTCTTCATTAGTTAGCTGAGTACCAAACGGATCGTCATCCAGCTCATTGTATTGCTCAGCTTTATCCAGCTCAGCTTCCAGTCCTGCATATTGCTGGTCAGCATTTGCATCCGTTTTATCCGGATCCATGCCATCATCGTCAAACACCCCCGGCTCATTAGCAACGGGTGGAATACGATCGCCTTTTGCTTTCCTGCGTCCAAACAGACGAGAGAGCAACCATAGCAGCAATAATGATGTCAGAGCACCCGCACCAATTTTCCATGCCATCGGTGATGACAACATGCTCATCAGATCAGGGCCACCGGCCTGCTCATCAGCAAAAGGTGAATTGTTCGCTGTTTGATCTGTCACCGGATCAGTAGCTGGTTGCTTATTCGCCAACTTATCCTGAGCCATTTGACGTGCATCATCAGCTAATTTTTTCGCGCGCTGTTCCGCAGCTGATAACTGATCAGTGGCAGGTGGCTGGGCACGAACAATTTTGTTATTTTCAGCCTCTGCCGCATTCGCGGCCTGGTTTTGAATATCTCTGCCGGTAGTTGCCTGATTCGTTTCGCCTGTGGTGCGTGGCACAACACCCTGACGTGGCTGTGTGGTGGTGCCGTTCTGCTGAGATGCCTGAGCATTAGTGACTGGCGTACCCGTCGTGCCCTCAGCTAATTTCTTCTGCAATTGCGCCAGCTGGTCATCACGCAATGCGATCAGACGGTTCTTCTTGCGTAGCATTGACTCAAGATCAGTAATTCTGGACTTAAGCTCTTTATTCTCACGCTGGCGCGCAATCACTGACTCATTGGCCAAAGCCAGTTCTTTCTCAATTTTAGCCAGATCAGGTGAGCCTGCTGATGCACCTCTTGCTGTGGAAGCCTTGTCTGCTTTACCCAGTACTTCCAGGCGCGCTTTATCCGTCTGTTTAGCCGGAGTAGACGGAGACGGTCTTTGGGTACTGGCTGTCTTTGTTGGCTGCTTCGATACAGCTTGTTGCGGAACGGTGTTTTTAGCCAGTGAAGACCTGAACTTTGTCCATTGCGCATATTGCTGCCGCACCTGACGACGCGCCTGAGCACGCGAGGAGCTTTTAGCAGCCTGCGCTGAAGGCGCCCGCAATACCACACCTGCTTTCAGACCGTTGATATTACCACCAATGAAGGCACCCGGATTTGCACGGTAAAGCGCCATCATCATCTGATCAACATTGATGCCCGGCTGCCGTAAACGCGAAGCCACTTTAAATAAGGTATCACCTCTGCGAACACGGTATGTACGACTGGTATTACGTGCTGGTTGTGCCTGCCTTTGCTGCTGCTG
This sequence comes from uncultured Thiotrichaceae bacterium, assembly GCA_902727945.1. Lineage (GTDB taxonomy): Bacteria > Pseudomonadota > Gammaproteobacteria > Thiotrichales > Thiotrichaceae > Thiolinea. The sequence goes on from CACVAV010000387.1 coordinate 2,217, forward strand.
AGCATTCTGCCGCTGTTGTGCTGCCTGCTGCTGTTGCTGGGCGCGTTGGCGCTGCTGAGCCTGTTCCTGCCGGGCAGCACGCTGCTGTTGTTGCGCTTGCTGAGCAGCACGTTGGCGCTGTTCCTGTTGCTGCTGAGCAGCGGCAATTTGTGTCGGACTCGCAGAAGGGGCGGGGGGTCTGCTGACAACACCGGTTGAACGCGGCTCTGCCCGGACTGCAGCTTCTTCACCCGCTAATGCGGTACCCGGCTGCATCAATACAGGCGGGTCAAGCATAACAGTATATTCTTTAAGTAACTGACCCTGAGGCCAGCTCACTTCCAGCAAAAAGTTAACGAAGGGTTCTGCAATAGGTGCATCGGAGGTAATGAGAATAACCGGCTTGCCATTTTCGGTGGCACTGCGGAAACGCAGACTATCCAGAAAAGCAGGTCGATCCACACCTACCCGGCTAAATACATTGTTGGGAGCCAGGCGGACTTGCAACTGCTGAGCTTCCTGAGCGCTGGTTGACAACAACTCAATTTTTGCCCTCAGCGGTTGATTCAAGCTGGAGTTTGACCTGATATCGCCAAGACTCAACGCGTTTGATGCTACAGGAAATGATCCTGCAACCAGCACGGCTAAACTTAGAGCCTGTTTTTTCACTGCGATTCCCCTTTAACTAGTACAATCTTTAGCATCTCTATCCATCCCTATGGGTTAGCCTGAGCCCCTTAGTATTAGTATTCCGGATGAAGAGCGACTTATGGTTATTATTAGCAACAGACTATAGCTTAGAGTACGCAAGCACGCAATTATACCAAACCAGCCCTATTCGACCACCGAACAGCAACGGTGATTCATAGGGTTATTGTTACAGGTGCCAATTAATTTATGCTGAACCACCCATAAAAGCAGTTCATAGGTGGTCACGAATCAGTAATTCAGCAATCTGAACACTGTTTAATGCAGCGCCTTTACGCACGTTGTCCGCCACCACCCAAAGGTTTAATCCGCTGCGATGAGAAATATCCTCACGAATCCTTCCAACATAAACCGGGTCACTATTAGCGCCTTCTGTAACAGCGGTAGGATAACCACCCTCCACTCTTTCGTCCATTACTACAATACCGTCAGCTTTCTCCAGAATTTCACGGGCTTGTGCAGCACTCAGTTTTTCCCCGGTCTCAATATGGACGGCTTCAGAGTGACCGAAAAAAACCGGAATACGCACAGCAGTCGGATTCACCTGTATATCAGGCGACTCCATAATTTTGTGGGTTTCCCACACCATCTTCATTTCTTCCCTGGTATAACCATTCTCAAGGAAAACATCGATGTGAGGCAAGGCATTGAACGAAATTTGCTTAGGGTAGACCTTACATTCCACCGGTCTGCCACTTAACAAACTGGCTGTCTGGGATGCTAACTCATCAATGGCCTCTTTACCGGTACCAGAAACGGCCTGATAGGTGGCTACATTAATGCGCGTGATCCTAGCCGCATCATGCAAAGGCTTTAAAGCGACGAGCATTTGAATGGTAGAACAATTCGGATTAGCGATAATTCCACGTTTTTTATAACCTGCGATAGCATGAGGATTCACCTCCGGAATAATCAGGGGAACATCCTCATCATAGCGAAAATGTGCCGTATTATCGATGACCACACAGCCCGCTGCAGCCGCCTTTGGCGCATAGATAGCCGAAACAGAACCACCCGGTGAAAACAGACCAATCTGCACTGTTGAGAAATCAAAAGTGGCCAGGTCTTCAACTACCAGTGTTTTCCGCCCGAATTCAACTTTCTTTCCGGCTGAGCGTTCACTCGCCAACGCATAAACCTTACCCACCGGAAAATTGCGCTCGGCCAGAATGGATAACATTGTTTCACCCACAGCCCCGGTTGCACCCACCACTGCCACATCATAAGTCTTAGCCATTTTTCTACTCAACGAACACGAAATAAAAAGTAAATATTGCCACACCCGGCAGCACGCAACCGGCTCACGTCACTGAACCATAGAACAGTGCACAACAAGCTAATAGACGCTCGCCGGAGTCAGCTAGTAAGTGGCACCGGAGGACTGTGTCTTCTTTTCTTTGGCTTCCTTTTCCAGAGCAGAACCAGCCTGCTGAATATCTTTGCCAACCCCTTCTACTGTGCTACAAGCTGTCAGCAACAGTGTGAAAAACAAAGCCGTAAAAATTGTCATCGTTCTATACATATTAATTATCCTTTTACACATTAAAGACTACGTACTATTGAGCTGACCGCCTGATCAGGACACAGCCCAACACCATCATCAACCCCAGTTTACCATTATTAATCACTTTGCGTCCTTCTGTAGTGGTAATCCGGCAACCGTCACTTCAATCATCAAAACCACCCTTGTTTCACAGAAAATAAGCACGTTCTGGCACTATCTCATAAGGTGCTCAGAACACCGGGGTGATTCAGGGTATTTTTCAGAGCATGCATTGGTGCACTATACTCATTGCGCGCATTGCCTGGCCTGATAACGATCTATGACCTGCTGTCAGAGGAAGATTCAGACCATACCGTGTGTATTTTTTTGTCGCTCACATAGAGGAATCGTTGATGAAAACGATAATGTATACTTTACCCTTCGCACTGATGCTAACCGCTGGTAGTGCTTTTTCTGCTGAGTTAAACGGTGCAAAACTGTATCTGGATAAAACCTGCGCCAGTTGCCACGGCGCAGAGGGTAACAAACCGATTGCAGACAACTACCCAAAACTGGGCGGGCAGTCCGCAAAATATATCCTGGAAAGACTGAAAGCCTACAAGGCCGGGGAAATCAAAGGCGGACAAGCTGCCATCATGACTCCAATGGCTTCCATGCTCAATGAAGAAGAAATGGAAGCTGTTGCAAACTACCTTGCTGAAGTGACCTGCACACCAGCAGGATAAACCCGCGAAAACAAAAGGCCGGTCATCATGTGATCACCGGCCTTTTTACAGCACTTTCATAAGCTATTTTACATTGCGTTATGAATCGCGGCGACGTCTCCAGAACGCTACCATAGATAATAACATTGACATCAGTCCCAATGTCCAGGTGCTGGCAGTCGGAATCTGAACGCTGGTGCCGGCAGTGGGTGTGAAACCAAAACCCACAGTCAGATTGGTAGATGCATCGCCATCACCATCGGTATCAGGCTCCTGCCCCCAGCTCAGCGTAATCGGATCACTCAATACACTGCCGTCAGTGAACTTAACACCATTACTGTCGGTGCCGTCATCATTATCCGGATCACCGTTATCAATCGTTGGCAAATAACCCGCTGGTGGCGTCACCTTAACAACGTAGTCGCCCTCACGCAGATCGCCGAAGAAGTATTCACCATTTGAACTGGTGAGTTGTGGCTGAACCACGTTACCTTTCAGATCCATCGCAAAAGTACCATCCGGATTCAATAATGTCACAGTAGACCTTGGCACACCCGGCTCACCCGGATCCTGTACGCCATCACTGTCCAGATCAATCCAGATACGGCTACCCACACCGACCGAACGATAAAGACCGCAATCCACAGTCAGGTTGTCCGTCTTATCACCAGTCGGTAACTTAAAGGCCGGTGTTTGGTAAACACTATCCACCACCACACAGTTACTATCAGAATCTGAAGCATTATTATCAGGATCAGAACCACCCTGAGACAACTGATAACCATCTTCAGGCGGCGTCACCGTAACACTGTACTCACCGGGTTCAAGATCAGTAAACTCATAAAGACCGCTGGCATTCGTTACAACCGGTGCCACCAAATTGCCGTTAACATCATAAGCCGGGGAAATCCCATCAGCCCCCGTCAAACTGACTGTGACATCCGCCATACCGGATTCCTCGGTATCCTGAGTACCATTGGCATTAGCATCATTCCAGATATAATTACCCACGCTGACCGTACTATAGAAACCACAGTCAACCGTCATATTGCCATTTTCATTATCACCGTCAATCGAACCGGCCGGCTCACTATTGTCTGATAAGGTGATGGCATGCGTCTTAATCAGGCCAGCATCATCAATAATACAGTTACTATCGGTATTACTATCATCATCATCAACATCCAGCCCACCGGTAGTCCGGTAATACCCTGCCGGTGCGGACATATTCACAATATAGTCACCGCCCGGTAAATCACCAAAGCGATACCGACCATCAGCGCCCGTAGTTTGTGAAATAACAGCACCACCGTAAATATCGGTGACACTATTGCCTGCAACATCAGTCAGTTCAACCGTTACACCCTGTAGTGGTTTTTCACCTAAGGTTTGCAGACCATCAACATTAGCATCAACCCAGACATAATTACCCAGTGCCAACGCTGCCTCTTTAGACTCGTAGAAGCCAAAATCGACGGTCATATTACCGTTATTATCATCACCATCCGTAGCCGCTACCGGCTCAGTACCCGCCGCCAGTGTAAAAGGCTCAGTTTCAGGGCCATTCGCCTTCTCAACGCCATTGCTGTCCTGATCATCCACATTGACATCAACATCCGCACCACCCGCCGTCAAAACGAACCCGGCAGGCGGACTGGCTCTCACTATATAATCACCACCCGGCAGATTAGTAAATTGATACAGACCACTTGTATCGGTGGTCTGCGGTAAAACTTCATTACCGCTCAGATCCGTTACAGCACTACCATCAGGCTTCAGCAAGGTTACCTGGACATCTGCCAGACCCACTTCATCATCATCCTGACCACCATCTTCATCTACATCGTTCCAAATCAGGTTACCCACGGACAAAGGTACCACTGCCGTCGCAGGAGGTAGCACACCAAAATCAACCGTCAGATTAGAATTTTCATCCGGCGTTCCCGCACCATCATTACCCGCGATGTCACTGGCTGTAGGCAGCTCATATAAAGGCTCATCTGTACCCAAAGTCACCAGACCGGAACAAATACCCTGCGCCGGATCATTACTACCATTATCATTACTATCGACATCCAGATTCGGATCACTCTCATCACTGCCCGTACTCGCGGTATAACCAGCCAGCGGGCCACTCGCCGCAAAATTAGCAGCAGTCAGACAAACCGTGTAATCACCGGCCTCCAAGCCGCTGAATAAATAAAAACCATTATTCGAGGTCGTTTGTTGCAAAATCCCGTTATTACTATCGCGCAACTCAACCTGAAGAATAGCACTAACATTTGACTCACCAGGATCTTTCAGGCCGTTATTGGAATGGGCCGCATTACCCGAACCACCATCAATCCAGATCTGATTACCCACACTGTACTTCGGCACTGCTGACTGATGGAAACCGCAATCAACAGTCATATTGCCGTTATTATCATCACCATCAATACCAGCAATAGGCTCATTCCCCGCCGTCAAAAGGAAGGGCAATGTCTGTATGCCGTCATCAGTCATCTGACAGTTACTGTCGGTATTACTGTCGTTCGTATCAACATCATCACCGCCGGACGTTGGTACATAACCACCCGGAGGCGTGACTCTGATAATATACTCACCTTCAGGTAAATTGGTGAATTCATACTGACCTGTTGCTGTAATGGTCTGTGTTGGCACCACAACACCATTTAAATCACGTGCTGCTGATAAGGTCTCATCAGCTTCCACTTTCAGCAAATCAACCTGAGCATCAACCAGCCCGGCCTCATCAGCACCCTGGATACCATCTTTATCATCGTCCAGCCAAACATGATCACCTACCGATAATGGAACCGCCGGAATTGCAGGTTCGATCACCACTTTGTAATCCTCGACTTCACCATCCGCCGCTTCACCCGTGATGCCATCACCACCCGCAGTAGAGCAACGAAAACGAGCGTAGGTTTCACCGGCCTTAGCCAGTGTTGGCACACTTAGCGTCAGCTGATTAAAACCTTCTGATAACTGCTCATCAACAAATACCTGCTCGGTAACACCTGCCCAGGAACCATCACCTTCCCAGTCAATCCACGCATTTAACTGACAGGCCTTACTGGCCGTAACATTAACTCTGATGTCCTGTTCACCCACCCGCAACCTACTAAAAATGACACCATCTTCATCGTTAGCCTGTTCAGCACAGTTACCCCAGTAAGGCGAACTGAACGTACTATCATCACTACCAGCATCAAGCGCAGTATCACCCAAGTCAGTATCAACACACTGGCCCAGATAAACATCAGTACCCAACTGGTGCCGGGCGCCATCGCTGCCACTCAGTGTCGGATAATCCGGCTCGGGCGCATCCGTATCAGGGCTATCAGGCGCATCACCGTAATCGAAAGGAATCAGAACTTTGACACAAGACTCATCATCTTCATTAGCAGGCGGAGTTGCATTAACGGCATCCAGAATTCCCTGAAAACCTGCTTTGTTATCAGGCGTAGAGTCGCTATCTACTCCATCAGTGCTGGTGACCTGAACACAGTTTGTCACCAGATCGGAAGCCTGAGCGTATTGAACCGGCCCCAAAACAGCCAGCAAACTGGCGACTGAGACGCTTAGAGGGAACATTGTTATTTTCATTATTTAACCCTGACTGCTATTATTTTTATTTTGATAAGTATTTTTCTATTTTTTACATCGAAAAACTAACTCGAAAAACCTTATTTGAAAGTCACTCTGATCAGCTCTTAAGAATACCGGAACAAGATAACCCCGTTCCGGTATTTGATAACATTATGCTATACAGACATATTTTTACTTTAGTCTACAGTGACGGTGATGCGTAGCGACATACTTGCACCATTAGCCAGATCCCCAATAGTCCAAAGACCACTGGCAGGAACATAAGTAGCACCGACAGAATCATCCGATACATAGGTCAGACCGGCTGGCAACAGATCCGTTACTGCAACATTCGTCGCATCGTCAGGCCCAGCATTAGCCACCGTCAATACATAGATCAATGTATCACCGCGACGTACTGAAGTTGCTGGTGTCGTTCCATCAGCCTCAAAGACATCCTTTGCCAGATCGACATCAACCGTAGGCGCAATGCTCACAACAGCAATATCGTGATCATCCTGATCCAAACCAGTATTATCAATAGTGTCATCCGATACTACGCCATCATCCGTATTGTCAGCATTCGGAATAGAATCCCGGTCAACCACCGCATTACCATCAGCATCCAGCGCTACAGAGATTTCAGCAGTATTCGTCAAATCACCCGCAACAACATCTGCCAATACTCTCAGGCTAATCGTCAAAACAGGGGCATACGGCTGACCAGCCGCCACAGAAATAGGGGTAATTAATGTTGCGATCTGCGGCCCGGTAGGATTAGCAGCGTCAGCAGGTGTTTGTGCCCAGTTTGCATCAGCCGGATCCAGCTCCATTCCAAGCGGAATATAGTCTGTCACCACCACGCCTGTTGCACTGATAGTGCCTTGATTAATCACTTCAATGTTAAAGCTAACGGTATCACCTGCTTTAACAGGGGCAGATGGGTTAGTCACTGTTTTGCGCAATGCCAAATCGAAAACAGGTGCGTCCACAAAGGTAACTTTTCTATCTTCAACTTCACCATCAGCCATCAAGCCAGCAGGTGCCAGCTCCGTCAGAGCCGAATCAGTACTCAAGCGACAGCGAGTGTAACTATCACTTGAATCTATTGTCACTCTATCGAGATTATCAGCCACAGCACCAGCAGGAACCGGTGGCATACCAACTGTGATTGTCTGTGGCCCGGCAAGTGATGCAACAACAGCCGAGCCAGACTCAGAACCGTCAGTGGCGAAGGCACCATCACCGTTGTAATCGATCCAACACACCAGATTGGCACTAGAGCCGGTTTCATTAGTAACGAGCACATCCCAATCCAGATCCTGACCCTCAGTCATTGTTGTAACTGTGTAACCATCTTCATCTGAATCGCCATTATTGTCATCAGCATTCGCCTCAGCATTAGTCAGCGTGCCATCCTCTTCATCCACTAATGCACCCAGTGATAACTTCGGAATGATCTCATGTTTAGCGCCACCACTGGCCTCCAAAGTGCCATAAGAATCAGGCGCATCACCATAATCGAAAATCGACACAACATTAATCTTCGCACAATCTTCATCATCCTGAGAAACATAATCAGGGTCAGCAACATACGCAGCCAATAGATCAGCCTGAGTTATATTATTAGGCGCGGAATCAGCATCACTTTCCTCAGTTCCGGTAACCAGTGCACAGTTATTAAGATCAGCATCAGCCCAGGCAGGGTTGCTCGCTACCAATACACCAACCGCACAGAAAGTCAGCAACAATGCATTAGAAGCTCTCGTTTTTTTTATCATTATTTACTCTCTTATTTTTAATTTTTTTAGAATTGTTATAAGTTGGAGTATTAGCCCTGGCCCCGTACCCCATTTAACGCAATTTTAGCAATCACCTCATGTCACTCAGCTTAACCAAGTCAGCCTAAGGTGTCGCTTCAACCCTGTTTCCAGCGAATGTGCAATGCAAGCCCATAAATAAAATCTATCAATGCAGGACACTATCACCTGGCTACACAAAAAACAAACAGAAACCGGATAAACAGCATGATTGAAAACGATGTAGCCAATCATCACCTGACGGTAGCTAATTTGTCCTTCCCGCTATAAAATAAACTGATAAAAAATAAAAAGAGAAATCCATGACTGCTGCAACCCCACAGCTAATTAGCGCTGCGCTGACTGCATTGAACACCGTAGTACTAGGCAAAGAACATCAGATAAAACTGGCCTTGTGCACACTACTAGCCAATGGTCACCTGCTACTGGAAGACTTACCCGGCATGGGTAAAACCACATTAGCTCATGCACTGGCCCGAGTCTGCGGGCTGAATTACAACCGGGTGCAATTCACCAGCGATTTACTGCCTGCGGATCTGACAGGTGTGTCGATTTTTGACCGTGACAAAAGCACCTTCAATTTCCATCAAGGCCCCCTGTTCACACAGATTTTTCTGGCCGATGAACTTAATCGCGCATCGCCCAAAGCCCAAAGTGCCTTACTGGAAGCCATGGAAGAACAGCAGGTCAGCGTGGATGGCACAGCTCACCCGTTACCGTCACCGTTTTTTGTTATTGCTACCCAAAACCCGCAAAGCCAGTCCGGTACATTTCCCTTACCGGAATCACAGTTAGACCGGTTTTTACTGCGCATCTCGCTGGGTTATCCCGATCCGGCTGCTGAACGGCAATTACTCAAAGGCCTGAGTGGACGAAACGTGTCTGACAAATTGCCACAAGTACTCAGTGAAGGTCGTTTAAAAGCCTTACAGTCACTGGTGCCACAAGTCAGAATGACCGATACCCTGTTGGATTATGTGCAACGTTTAATAGCCGCCACCCGTCAATCTGAACATTGCCAGGTCGGCTTATCACCACGCGGTGCACAGGCACTGGTGCGCAGCGCTCAAAGCTGGGCTTTATTACAGGCACGCAGCCATGTACTGCCGGAAGATGTACAAGCTGTCTTTGTTGCTGTCGCAGGGCACCGCTTAGTCGGACGTCAGGAGTTGCATGATGAGCAACTGGCACGCCGGATTCTCAGTGAAGTTGATGTGATCGGTAACGGATAAGGGCGAATAATACCTTGACTGAAATGACAGAAGTAAAAAGCGCTGCTGCCAATCTATCCGGTCTGTGGGCAAGCTGGGTAGAACGCAGGCTGCCCAAATCCAGGCAGATCAGGCTCGGCCAGCGGCAAATTTTCATTGTGCCCAATAAACTGGCCGCAGCGATGCTAGGGTTAATTCTGTTGCTGTTTGTATTAGCAGCAAACTTCCAGAATTCACTGATTTATATTGTCTGCTTCTGGTTAGTCGCGATGCTGACACTGAATATCCTGCACACCTACCACAATCTGTCCGGACTCAGTGTACGTGCCATCCGGGCCGAGCCTTGTTTTTCCGGTGAACACGCCACCGTGGAACTCGAACTATCCCGCACTGAACGGCAACGCAAATATGCCATCACAGTTGGCTGGCCGGAACAGGATACGGTGCGGGTTGATCTGATCGATAACCAAACCATGCGCATCAAAATCACGCACCCCACCATAAAACGGGGTTACTTCCGGATACCCCGCCTGACAATCAGCACCACCTACCCCACCGGTCTGGCGATAGCGTGGTCTTATTTTACACCTGATATTCAGGCCATTATTTACCCCACACCCAAAGCCAACCCGCTGCCACCGCAAGAAACCCACGCAGGCTCAGACAACGAACAAGGCATGGAGATACCACGCGGCAGCAATGACTTCGGTGGCATCCGCGAATACCAGCACGGCGATACGCCGAAGCAGATTCACTGGGGGAAATACGCCCAAACCGGCGAGTTGTATACCAAGGCATTTGTTGATTACCAAACCGATGACTGCTGGCTGGACTGGGACACGCTTACCTTCCCCGGTATTGAGGCCCGGCTCTCTCATTTATGCAGTCGCTTATTAGAATTACATGAACAGCGTCAAACTTATGGCCTGAAACTCCCCGGTACCCGCATTGAACCTGATCACGGTGAAGCCCATAAAACCCGCTGCCTGCATGCATTGGCCATCTACGGTGTCACACCATGAGCGCAACAGCAAAACTGCCGGGACATCCTGCACCCCAAATTACTTATGACGGCATGCTGTGGTTACTGGCCGCACAATTAACCATTATGCTGCCATTCACGCTGAGCCTGCCCTTGTGGTTGGTGCCGCTGCTGGTATTTACAGCCGTCTGGCGCATCAGAGCAATGCAGGGTCACACCCGCCAACCCGGCACCCCGATAAAAATAGTGCTGATGCTCGCCGGACTGGCGGGGCTGGCACTCAGCGGCATGCCATTCCCGTCGCTTGATTTGATGGTGACTTTATTATTACTGGGTTACGCATTTAAGTCGGTGGAAGTGCTGGAACAACGTGATGCAGTTGTAGTTATTTTCCTCGGCTATTTTTTAATCGCGGTTTACTTTCTGTATTCACAATCCCTGTTATCAGGTCTGTACGGCGTTATTGCCTTAGTAATACAAACCGCTGCACTAATCGGCATCCGCCATCCGATGCCTCTGATGAATACCTCGCGCACCATCCGGCACAATCTGCGCCTGAGTGGTTTATTATTATTGCAATGCCTGCCGCTGATGCTGATTATTTTTGTGTTTGC
>CACVAV010000388.1 GCA_902727945.1 uncultured Thiotrichaceae bacterium
GCCACCTGTGGCAGGTCAAAATTAAACACATGGCTCACATCATCAATGTGCAAACCACGCGCTGCTACATCCGTAGCAATCAATAACTGATGCTTACCATCCGCAAACTCTTTTAACAGGCGCTCACGTTTATTCTGCCGCACATCACCGGAAATCAACGCACTTTTAATGCCATTAGCATTCAGATAAGCATCAATATTTTCCGCATTATGCTTGGTATTAACAAAGGCAATCGCCCGAAACGGTTCCAGCTTACGGATCAGCCCGACCAATAAAGGAATTTTCTCTTTATTCGACGGGTAATACATATGCTCAACAATATTATCAGCACTGACTGACTCGGTCTCAATCACCACCGGCACCGGATTGTTCATGTGCTCATACGCCAGTTCCAGCACCTTTTGTGATAAGGTCGCGGAAAACAGCATGTTTAAACGCGCTTCGGGTGGTGGCAGGCGGCGCAACAGATAACGTATGTCCTGAATAAAGCCCATATCGAACATCCGATCCGCCTCATCCAATATCATCACTTCTGCTTTTTTAAGCGTGAACACCTGTTGCTTCAGGTAATCAATTACCCGCCCCGGCGTTCCGATCAACAAATCGACCGGTTGCTCAAACTGCCGTCGCTGCTTCTCGTAAGCCGCCCCGCCATACACCAATACACTGCGTAAACCGGTGTGCTTACCCAGCGCTTCAGCATCACGTGCAATCTGAATAGCCAACTCCCGCGTAGGCGCAAGAATCAGGCAGCGCACCAAACCTGGTTGCGGGTCTTCCGGTGGGTTTTGCAGTAATTTCTGAAAAGCACCAACAAGAAACGCACCGGTTTTTCCGGTTCCGGTCTGCGCTTGTCCGGTCACATCCTGTCCGGCTAACGTATGCGGCAGCGTTTCAGCCTGAATGCGCGAGCACTGCTCAAAGCCCGCTGCCTGCAGCGAGTCAATAATTCGCTTATCAAGAGCGAAAGCGTCAAATCGTGTTTGACTAAGATACTGATTTTCCATGATCGCAGCATAACACAGCGGACTCTGATCTGTGCAGCCTGAACACAGAGAGACTGCATAATTTACATTGCATTAAAAGTTATACTTATTAATTAATAGTATTAGCCGACCTTTAATTGTCGACAAAAGCTGCTACAATCTGTGGCTTTATTTAATTAACCTCACATATTGTCGACATCATGACCAGATCAACTTTATCGTTATACCTCGAATCCAGCATTGGCCTTAAAAATGTTAAGCGTATCCACTGGAACCAATCCTCTCCGGCACTTTATGAGACAGCTATTTGTAGAAATGAAGCACAGGTTGGTGCCGGTGGCACACTGGTTGCCATGACAGGCACTTTTACCGGGCGAGCGCCCAACGATAAATTTATTGTCGACAATGAAGTAAGCCACGATAAAGTGTGGTGGGGCGAAGTCAATAAAGGCATTGATGAAGCCAGCTTTGATAAAGTGCTGGAAGATGCGCTGGCTTTTCTGGAAGACAAAGAAGTCTTTGTGCAGGATTTATTAGCAGGTGCTGATCCGGCGACAGAACTACCGGTGCGAATTATTACCCAGAATGCATGGCATGCCATGTTCGCACGCAATATGTTTATCCGTCCCGATGACATGGAACGTGAACTTAACGTTGATGAACCACAATTCACGGTGATTCATGTCCCTGAGATGCAAGCTGAAGCAGCACGCCACAATACCAATGATGGCGCATTTGTATTACTGAACTTTGCCCGCCGGTTGATTGTTATCGGTGGTACGCAGTATGCCGGTGAGATCAAAAAATCGATCTTCTCAGTCATGAACTACCTACTGCCACAAAAGGGCATTATGTCGATGCACGCTTCGGCAAACGTCGGCAAAGCTGGTGACGTCGCCATTCTTTTCGGCCTCTCCGGCACGGGCAAAACCACCCTCTCTGCTGACCCGGAACGGCAATTAATCGGTGATGATGAACACGGCTGGAGTGATCAGGGCGTGTTCAATATCGAAGGTGGCTGTTATGCGAAGGTCATCAACCTGTCGGCGGAAGCTGAGCCATTAATCCACGCTACCACCCAACAGTTCGGCACCGTGTTGGAAAATGTAGTGATGGATGAAAAAACCCGTGAACTGGATCTGGATGATAACAGTATTACGGAAAACACCCGCGCCAGCTACCCGATCACCATGATTCCGGATGCGATGTACCCAGGCAAAGCAGGCCACCCGAAACATATTATTATGCTGACCTGTGATGCGTTTGGTGTATTGCCACCGATTTCCAAACTCACTACTGAGCAGGCGATGTATCACTTTATGTCCGGCTACACCGCGAAAGTAGCTGGCACAGAAGCCGGTATCACCGAACCCACCACTACCTTCAGTGCCTGTTTCGGCGCACCGTTCATGGCACTGCACCCGTCAGTATATGCTGATCTGCTAGGTGCCAAAATCAATAAACACGGTGTGTCCTGCTGGTTATTGAATACCGGCTGGAATGGCGGCCCTTATGGCGTCGGCACACGTATGAAAATCCGTTACACCCGCAGCATGTTGAATGCTGCACTACGGGGTGAGCTGGATAATGTTGAAACAGAACTGGATGAAATTTTCGGTTTACACATTCCGGTGAGCTGCCCGAATGTGCCTTCAGAAGT
>CACVAV010000389.1 GCA_902727945.1 uncultured Thiotrichaceae bacterium
GCCAGGGTGGAAGCACTAATAGCGGCGACACATTGCGAATGTAAGTTGAGAATCGGCACGGCAACGCATTGCAGGCCCAGTCCGTTTTCCTGAAGATCCAGCCCGTAGCCCCGGTTTTTGGTCAGTGCCAGCTCTTCCTCCAGCGCAGTGAGGTCTGTCAGCGTGTGTTGAGTGATAGAAGGTAGCTGAATGCTAGCCATAATGCTATCCAGGGCAGCGCCTTCCAGGTTTGATAACAGTACCTTGCCGCTCGCGGTTGAATGGACATGGGTGCGCATGCCAATGAATGATGAACATTGCAGAGAGCCGGGCGGGCGCTGAACGTCTAACTTGTCAACATAGACAGCCTGGTTGTGGTCGAGCACCAGCATGTGAACGGTTTCATTGAGCTGCTTACTGAGCTGTTCAAGAAACAAGTGCCCGCGTTCACGTACGTCGAGTCTTTGCAGATAAGCTTGCCCGACACGGACAAGATTCAGCCCAATATCGTATTTTCGGGACTCCGGATTCTGCTGTAGATAACCAAACTCTTTCAGCGTTTTTATGTGGTGATGTAATGACGATTTATTCAGCCCCACTACCTCAGAGATTTCCTTAATACTGAGAGGTTTTCTTGCTGATTGAATCGCTTCAAAGACCGAAATGGCTTTGCCAATCGTGTTCAGTTTTGTGTTTTGTTCTGCATTTTTTTCATTCATACCGTTTCATAATACGAAACACCTGATGGTGTCAAGAAATGATCGTCCTAATTTCCGGTTGACAAGTCTCACCTACGGATATATTTTTACTCCATCGTACAATAATACGGAATATCGTTTCATTATACGAAATACATGGGTTTATTTTCTACTTAAACCCACAAACATCATTTGGAGGAGTTATGATTAAGAAGTTTTCTTTACTGCTAGCGGGTGCATTAGTGTGCCTGTCATCCGGTGCCAATGCCGCAGAAACCTGGAGAGCCTGGAATATCCACAATGACGGTCACCCGAATACCGCTGCGCTGGATAAATTCGCGGAACTGACTAAAGAGGGCACTAAAGGTGAAGTCACATTGGAAGTGTTCCACGGTGGCGTACTGGGTTCTCAGCCGGATGCACTGGAACAGGTTCGCCTTGGTGCAATTGAGGTCGGCAATTTCAACTTAGGCCCGATTGGCCCGATGGTCAAAGAAGCCAATCTCGTTTCACTGCCCTTTATTTTCAAAAGCGTGCCACACATGTTCCGCGTTCTGGACGGTGAGGCTGGCGATATTATATCAAAGGCAATGGCTGACGCTGACCTTAAGCCGCTGGCGTGGTTTGATGCCGGTGCACGGTCTTTTTACACTCAGAAAGCGATTAATACACCTGCTGACGTCGAAGGGCTGAAGATTCGGGTGATGAATAACGATCTGTATACGTCGATGATCTCGGCAATGGGTGGTAATCCTTCACCAATGGCGTTCTCTGAAGTGCAACAGGCGCTTAAAACCGGTGTTGTTGACGGTGCGGAAAACAATTTTCCATCGTACAAGAACGTAGGGCATTACGAAGTGACTAAAAATTATTCACTTAGTGAGCACCTGATTATTCCTGAGTGCATCTGTGTGAATACCAAGAAATTTGAAGCACTGTCGCCGGAGTTACAGGAAGCTGTCACTGAAGCTGCTAAAGAGGCTGCTTTGTTCCAGCGTGAACTTTGGGAAGTTCAGTCAGCCGAAGCGCGTAAGGACGTTGAAGCTGCGGGTATCAAAGTTAACGAAATCGCTGACAAAGGCCCGTTCCAGGAAGCAATGGTTAAGGTCTATGATGACTACCTGGCTGCTAATCCTGATATGAAAAAGCTGGTAGAGACGGCTCAGGCAACTGAGTAACAATTAACAAATACTAAGTAAGCTGTACCAAGAGTCACTCCGGTTGTGCCGGGGTGACCTTTAAAATTCCAGGAGCGCCCGATTCCACAAAAGTAATCGGACATTCTTTAAACGGAGGGGCAACCATGAGCGAAGTACCTGAACCATCCGCAGGCCTGCGGAGCATGGATAAGCTATTCGACCTGTTTTCCCGGATCTGCCTCATCGTGGCGGGTACGGCCCTCGTTGCGATGACACTGATGTTCGCATGGCTGGTTTTCGGCCGTTACGTCATGAACGACACACCAACATGGGTAGAACAGGTTTCGCATTTACTGCTTATGGTCATCGCGTTTCTGGGCGCGGCGGTGGGCGTGCGTCAGGATACACACTTGTCTGTTGTACTTTTCCGTAGCGCAGTACCCGCCGGGGTGCGTACCGTCTTTGTTTTTGTAACAGACGTGCTCATGGCAGTTTTCGGTGGCTTTATGTTTTGGTACGGCCTCGAACTCACGCAATTCAAATGGAACACACTGATCCCGTTGATTCAGGTGTCAGAAGGTTTGCGCTCGCTGCCGCTGACTATCTGCGGGGCACTGGTTTTTCTGTTTTCCACCGGCCATCTGATCCGCCTGTTGCTCGGGCGTGATGATCGTACTGATAGCATAGAATAAGGGACGACTATGGGACTCGCACTACTACTCGGGGTATTCGCCCTCTGTGTCATTATCGGTTTACCGGTCGCTTTTGCCTTAGGTATCGCTGCGCTCTCGGCTTTCTGGTACGAGGGTTTGCCGCTGCTTATCGT
>CACVAV010000390.1 GCA_902727945.1 uncultured Thiotrichaceae bacterium
GTGTTTTATCTGCCTGCAATGCCTTCTTAAATAAAACAGCCAGCAACTGATCCGCCACATCACGTAATTCAATGTCCAGCTGCGTCAGCTGACGACGCGCTTCCGGTAAATCCATTGCCTCATCGCCCGGATCTAACTGCGCTTCTATATCCTGCATACGGTTTTGCAAACGGTTAATTTCAACTAGCGCAGGCTGACTAATACCGGAAAAGTCCAGCTTTAAATCCAACTGTTTTAATGGGTAAGTCAGACCTGAAAACTGGTCGAGGCTGAGTTTACTGTCGCCCTGCACATCATTGCCATTGACTTCTGTCGTTGTGCTTCCGGCAAGATTAAACAGTATCGGCTCAGGCTCCCCCGCAAAAGCAACTGACACACCTGCTGCTTGCGTAATCACTTCATCAGCAACACCGGAATCAGCTTTACTCACGCTCAATGACGGTAACGAAATCGTTATTTCATCATTACTCAGCGACAGCTGCCCTGTTGTCATTTCAAAAGTGACGGGCAGCACGGCCTGTGAAGTGTCTGCATCCTGCTCAGACCATCGCCCATGCAGCTGCAAACCATCCAGCACAAAGTTCAGGTTGTCATCATCACTGGCAGTCTGCAAAGGTGATATTTGTACCTGGTAAGTAGCGACCTGATTAAAATCCACTGCTGTTTCAGCTGAAAATGGCGGCTTGGAAGCGAATACCCTATCCACTAACCCGCTGACAGACGCATCTAATGCACCCTGATCAAGGCGGGTTCTCCAGTACGATAAACCCGGCCGGGGTTCA
Organism: uncultured Thiotrichaceae bacterium; assembly: GCA_902727945.1. Taxonomy (GTDB): domain Bacteria; phylum Pseudomonadota; class Gammaproteobacteria; order Thiotrichales; family Thiotrichaceae; genus Thiolinea. The sequence goes on from CACVAV010000390.1 coordinate 783, forward strand.
GACTGCCAGATGACCGGGCCATGCATCACCTCATGCACCAGCGGCAAGTCATCGACCCATTGCCCTAACGGAGTCTGACTGACATTGAGTCGCGTCACCACCCGTGAATCCAGTAATGAGCGTTGATAATCAATTAAAACATGTTGTCCGTCAGTAGCCTGTAAGTACTGCCGCACCTGTTTTTCAGTTTGCAGCCCAATAAACCAACCGGCTCCAAGCCATACCGCTATCAACAATAAGACTAAAACAGCTGTTGTCAGTAACAGCTTTTTCATAGTGCAAACTCCATTGTAAATATCCTGTCATCCATGACTCAGGTTCCCCTAATACACTCATCGACCCAACATTTGCCGGACAGTAATACCACTTAAGCGTAGCGTAGCGAAATAGCCCGCCAGCGCAATAATAATCAGCATAGTCAGCCAGCCTGTTTTCTCCAACCCTGAGGCGGCCTGCCACCACAGTCCATCCGGCTTAAGTAACCACAACAACACAACCAGGGTGACAGTAGCCACCAGAATGCGCCCCAGGTGTTTCAGCCAACCACGCTGAAGATTAAAGCTATTATCTTTGCGCAAATGATAGAACAAAAGTCCTGCATTAATATAACCGGCCAAGGCTGTAGCCAGCGCCAGACCTGCGTGAGCACCTACCTTACCGGACAAATACCAAGGTAGTACAATCAACAAATTCAATAACATATTGGAGAATATAGCGATAATACCGATCTTTACGGGTGTGCGGGTATCTTGTCGTGAATAAAAACCGGGTGCCAATACTTTAACCAGAATAAAAGCCGGTAAACCCAGCGCATAAGTCCGCAGACTCATCGCTGCCATTTCCACATCTAACCACCTGAATTCACCGTACATCATCACGGTCGCCAAAATGGGTTCAGCCAGTAATAGCAGACCCAAGGTCGCCGGAACAGCCAGCAATAAAGCCAGCCGCAGCGCCCAATCCATCGTGCTACTGAACTGACCGGAGTCAGCTTTGGCATGATCACCGGATAGTTTCGGCAGAATCACCGTGCCCAGCGCTACGCCGAAGATAGCCAGGGGTAGCTCCACAAAACGGTCAGAGTAATACAGCCATGAAATACTGCCCACCATCAGGAAGGAAGCAATGATAGTGTTAATCACCAAATTCAATTGCGCGACGGATGAACCGAACAAAGCCGGAATCATCAGCTTCATAATCTTCTTTACGCCCTCATGCGCCTTGCGGTAACGAAACCGTGGCACCAGACCCATTTTGCGCAGAATCGGCACCTGCACCAGCATCTGAGCGATACCCGCGACAAACACTCCCCAGGCTAAGGCCATCACTGGTTCATCAAATAAAGGTGCCACCCAGATAGCCGCCACAATCAGCACGACATTCAATAAAACAGGTGCAAACGCAGGTGTCGCGAAGTGTTTAAAGGTGTTAAGGATGCCGCCCAGCAAACCCGCCAATGATATAAACAGAATATAAGGAAAAGTGATGCGCAACATATCCGCCGCCAGATCAGGGCGGGCATCCGGTTTATCCATAAAACCGGGCGCGAATACATTCACCAGCAAAGGTGCCGCCAACATACCCAGCGTACTAATAACCAACAGGATCAATCCCAGCGTACCTGCCACATGATCAATCAGATCTTTCAGCGCCTCACGGCTACGGGTTTCTTTGTATTCGGATAACACCGGCACAAACGCCAGCGCAAAAGCACCTTCAGCAAAAAAACGCCGTAATAAATTCGGAATTTTAAACGCGACAAAAAACGCATCAGTCGCACCACCCACCGGAAAATAGCGGGCAATAATCATATCCCGCACCAGGCCGAGTACACGGGAAACCATGGTCATGGCGCTGAT
>CACVAV010000391.1 GCA_902727945.1 uncultured Thiotrichaceae bacterium
TTGTAACGCATAATGGTTAACAGGCGACGGTAAGGTTCTTCTGTCAACTGGTCACTGCGTCCTGCCAGAAGCTGATTACCTACCCGTTGATTTTCAGCTTCAAGGTGTTCACTGAAGGCCGGGGTAGGGGTGATGAAGGCGGTGGAGTGCGATAACAGATTGCGTAACTCGTCGACCCGTTTAATGTATTCGTAAAGAGCCTCCTGCATGCCGAGGCGGATAGATTTACGGGTGACTGCTGCGGTGACAAAAGGATTACCGTCACGGTCGCCGCCGATCCATGAGCCAAAACGCAGAAAGCTGGGGATGCTGATCTGTTCTGAGCCGTAGGCATAACGCATAGCGCGCTCAAAATAACGGTACAGTTCCGGGATAGCCGCAAACAGACTCTCGCGGAAATAATACAGTCCGTAAAGCACTTCATCTTCGACAGTGGGCTTGCGGGTGCGGACTTCATTGCTGCGCCAGAGTAATTGAATCTGGGCTTTTAACTGACGTTCATATGCACATTTCTGGTCATCATTCAAACCCGGTTGTTCCATGGCATCGATAAGCACAAATATTCTGCGCAAACTACTCATTAGTGTGCGGCGGCGGGCTTCAGTCGGATGTGCGGTGAATACCGGTGTATAGCTTAACCGGTTGATCAGCTGTTGCATTTGTGCTGCACTGAAGCCGGACTCTTTCAATTCGACAACGGTGCGCCGGACTGAGCCTTTCCATAATAAACTATCCGGTTGGTCGAATTCTTTGCGGCGGTTGGTGTGCAGAAAATCTTCTTCGATAATGTTGGAGATGAGGTAGAAGGTGTTAAAAGCCCGGATAACTTTTTCCAGTTGTTGCGCATCCATTTGCTGAATAAACAGCATTAACGCTTGCCGTTGTTGCGGGTCTTCTTGTTTGCGTAGGGCGATATAACCCTGACGAAGTTTTTCAACCGCTTGAAATACGTCATCACCTTCTTGTTCTTTTACGATGTTTCCGAGTATTTCGCCAAAGTGCCGGGTCTTTTCCTGTAGTTGTTCAATACCAGGTAAAGGATTCAGTGTTGATGGGGTGATGTCCATGTGTTGGTTCCTTGTTCAGGTGAGACTCTATCATGCCTTTATCAGCCGAATTCCTCAAAAGATAAGTTTGAAATAGTGATCAATAGCAGTGCATAAAAAACAGTAAAATTTTTTGATGCACTGCACCAAAAAGTGTTGACAGTGATTTTATTATTCGCTATTGTGCACTGCAACAAATGATGCAAAACATCAATGACCAAGACAACTTAAACCAAAGCAATTTTAGAAGGATAGAAGACATGAACGCAATGATGGATCTGATGAAGCAATTTAACGACAACGCTATGAACTCTGCTAAGCGTGTTGGTGAACTGAACATGAAGACTTTCGAGACGTTGACTGCTAAGCAAACTGAAGTTCTGAACACTTGTTTTGAAACTAACAGCAAGAATGTTGAAGCAATGAGCAAAGCGAAAGATCCACAAGAAGCGATGGCTATGCAGCAGGAAGTGCTGAAAACTTGTAGCGAAACGTGGATTGCTAATGTACGTGAAGCGGCTGATCTGTTAACTGCGACGCGTGATGAGTTGGTTGTTATCGCTGAAGAAGCTGCTAAGCAAGTGGCTGATAGTTCTGAAAAAGCAGGCGAGCTGAACAAGCAGGCACTGACTGAGAACATGGCAAAAGCAACTGAAGCGGTTGAAAAAGCAGTTGCTAAAGCGACTGAAATGACTGATGAAGCCGTTGCTGCTACTAAAGAAGCGGCTGATAAAGCGGCTGCAGCGGGTAAAGAAATGGCTGATAAAGCGGTTAAAGCTAGCAAGAAAGCGTCTGCTTAATACACGTTGCAACAAATCAGCTATTGTTTCTCCTCCTCTCCTCTGATCAATAGCTGAGTTCCTCCACTGCCCGCACTTTGTGTGGGCAGTTTGCGTTTTGAGCAGGCCGTTAAAATTTCTTGTGCGGCGCAACAAAAAGTATTGACAGTGATTTTATTATTCGCTATTGTGCACTGCAACAAGGGATGTAAAACATCAATAAACAAAACTAATTTTAGACACACCAAATTGAAGGATAGAAGACATGAACGCAATGATGGATCTGATGAAGCAATTTAACGACAACGCTATGAACTCTGCTAAGCGTGTTGGTGAACTGAACATGAAAACTTTCGAAACTTTGACTGCTAAGCAGACTGAAGTTATGAACACTTGTTTTGAAACCAGCACTAAGAACGTTGAAGCAATGAGCAAAGCGAAAGACCCACAAGAAGCAATGGCTCTGCAGCAGGAAGCGCTGAAAGCTTGTAGCGAAAAGTGGATGCTTAACGTACGTGAAGCGGCTGATCTGTTAACTGCGACACGTGATGAGTTGGTCGTTATCGCTGAAGAAGCTGCTCAGCAAGTGGCTGATAGCTCAGAAAAAGCAGGCGAGCTGAACAAGCAGGCGCTGACTGAGAACATGGCAAAAGCTACTGAAGCCGTAGAAAAAGCGGTTGCTAAAGCCACTGAAATGACTGACGAAGCCGTTGCAGCTACTAAAGCAGCGACTGATAAAGTGGCTGATGCTGGTAAAGAAATGACAGCTAAAGCTGTTAGCGCTGGCAAGAAAGCTGCTAACGACGTTAAAGC
>CACVAV010000392.1 GCA_902727945.1 uncultured Thiotrichaceae bacterium
GGTGACTTCAAGTCGATTGATGATTTGCTGAAAGTGCAGGGCATTGGTGAGGCTACGTTCAGGAACATAAAAAGTGAAGTATCGACCAGTAAAGGTGCAGCTAAGGCTACCGGTAAAAAGGCGATTACCTCGACCAAACAACTGGGGGCTTCATCAAAAGATGACAAGGTGAGCGACACGAAAGCTACTAAATCTGCCAGTACAGATGATAAAGGCAGCGGTACTCAATCAACTAAAACTGCAGATAAAGATAGCAAGGATCAGCCAAAGTCAGCCGACAAGTCTTCTAAGGATAAGCCGAAGGCAAAGTCAGCCGGTAAAACTGATGACACCGATTCAGGCAAAGCGGCTAAGAAAGATAACAAGAGCATAACCAAATCATCCAACACTAAGAGTGCTGATAAGGCTGCAAGCAAATCTGCTAAACCCGCTACAAAGGTGAAAAAAAGTAGTAAGCCTGCCACTAAAGATACCAAATCAGCAAAAAAGAAGGAAATTCTGAAGAAAGCAGACAAAAAATAAAGTGCTCGATAGCTTACGCCTCTATTACAACTATTGACGTAAACATGCTTGCAAATTAGGCAGAAATTTGTATAATTGCAACCACTCGTAAGCATAAAAGCAACACTACTCCAACTGAGGGGGGTAGTCTTTACGGGTACTTTTGAGACCTCCCAGATAAATTAGCCCGTTTACTGGGAGGCTTTTTTAACAGTCAGCGCTTCAGTCATGCCCCGCCATACATTGCCCGTGATCCGCTAACGAGCGCAGCACATAACAGTCACTCACCACACCTTCACCGGCACAACCTTCATCAATGCGCACCAGTTCGGTTTCCAGTTTTTTAAGGCTGGCAATTTTAGCGCGGGTGTCCCTGAGCTGCTGCCGGGCAATAGCATTAGCGGCAGCGCAGGATTTATCCGGATGGTGGTTCAGTTCGATTAACGCTGAAATCGCTTCAATGGAGAAGCCGAGATCACGTGCATGTTTGATAAAACCTAAACGTTCCAATTCTGATTCACGGTAACGCCGCTGATTACCCGTTGTACGTATTGCGGGCGCAATCAGTCCGATTTGTTCGTAATAACGGATAGTGGGTACTTTAACCCCCGTCTTTTTTGACAATACACCAATCGAAAACATAGAAAATCCCTTGAACCTCTAGTCACTATAGGAATTATACTGCGTTCATCTACTGAATTAAAGAGGTGAACATTATGGCCGGATGTTGTGGGCACGATGCTAAATTTGACGGTGCTTCTGACGACTATAAGCGGCGGCTGTGGATAGTGATCGCTATTAATGCACTGATGTTTTTTGTCGAAATGGGTGCGGGTCGTCTTGCACAGTCGCAGGCTTTACAGGCTGATGCACTGGATTTTCTGGGTGATGCGCTGACTTATGGCATATCACTGGCGGTGATTGGTGCATCGATTCAGGCGCGAACTAATGCAGCTTTGTTCAAAGGTGTGAGTTTATTACTGGTAGGCTTGTGGGTATTCGGCTCCACCGTGTACCGGGTGTTTTATGCGGGTGTGCCCGCCGCTGAAATCATGTTGTGGATCGGTTTATTGGCGTTGTTGGCAAATTTATCCAGCGTACTATTGCTGGTGAAATACAAAGACGGTGATGCTAACGTAAGGTCAGTTTGGTTGTGCTCACGCAATGATGCGATTGGCAATGTCGCGGTAATGCTGGCTGCTTTCGGTGTCTGGGGCACAGCGACTGGCTGGCCCGACCTGATTGTGGCGGGCATTATGGCAGCTCTGTTCTTATCTTCAGCCTACCAGATCCTCAACCAAGCTCTGCAGGAGCGTCAAACTGAAGCAGAGCATTGTCATATCAAATAATGTTGCCGGGTGCCGGGGTATTGCCGGATGTGGTCAGGGTTCAGGCTGCCGCATCGAACGCTATCTTTGAGCCATCCGGTAAATCTTTTATTTGTTTACCCAAAGCACCTGAAGCGCAGATAATGTCTTCAATCGGCGCTATTTTCATATTGTCACCGTCATAATCACCATCCAGCGCACCCGGAATGATCAGGGTGTATTTCTGGCCTTCTGTCAATTCGCCCAAAGTTGCTTTAGCATCCTCAACATAGGCATCGACAAACCAGTCATAGACAAAATCTTCATCAGTGATGAGTTTGTTATAAGCCTCGATAGAGTCGGCGACTACCTTACAATAAACATCCTCAGGGCATAAGCGCCAGAATTTATCGGCTTCATCTTTAAGAATGAAATTAGCGAAGTCGTTTTCGGTAACCACTTCGACCGGAGCAATACCTGTCCAGCCCCATGCGTCTTTTACTGTTTGGATAATATCCATTGTTGTTCCCAGATTGTATTTGGCGTGGAGTTTATAGTAATTTTTGAACAATACAATTTTTCGGGCAGGCATTATGTTAGCTGGCCGTGATACTCGACCTTGGAATCCAGATAAGCCTGCACCAATGCCTGAGCAGCTACCTCATCATAAGGCTTTAACCCGCTCACAATCAGTCGCTTAAAACCCGTGCCGACTACCTCATCGCCATCTTTGATAATAAAATTCAGATTAGCTGTGCCGCGTTTACCATTGACTTCAAAATCAGCTTTCGCCGCTTCCATTTGTGGTTTTTTCAGATCCACCCGGTCTAACTCAAACGACATGCGTTCATAGATCACCATCGGCCTGTCCTGATTAATCATCACACCATTTTCAGCCAGCAGTGGTTGTAAGGTATGCGGAAAATTTTGCCCGGAAAAAGCGACGTAGTTGCGGGTCAGTGCTTCGATCATCTGTTGATCATGGCTCTGTTTACCTTCCCGCCCGATTTCCAGGTAGACCTTATCTTTATCATCTGTCAGGGTAAACTGTGCTTCATCCGTGGGATTAAAATTCAATGCGGTATTATCACCTACCATGCCCTTAAACAGAAAACACATTTTCTGACTCAGGCCATATTTCGATAACACTAATGAAAACAGCAAGTCGCCTGGCACACAAAAGCGTTTCGCATCGGGGTTGTGTAGCGGGTTATAGTCATCAGCGATTTCTTTGGCAAAACGGCTGGCTTGTTCAGCAGCAATGATGACCTGATGTTTATCAGTTTTATGAAATTGATCCAGAAACATGCTTATCACTCGCTTGGGTTAATGCAATACATTCAGAAGTGGGCGGATTATAAGTATTTTCAGGCTATACCGCTACCGGTGCCTTAATGTGTGGGTGGTAGTTGTAATTGATCAACTCAAAATCGTCGTAAGTAAAGTCAAACAATGACTTAATATCGGAATTGAGTTTCATCCGGGGCAGGGCATGCGGTTCACGACTCAGTTGTAAGTCGGTTTGCTCCAGATGATTCAGGTATAAATGCGCATCACCCAGCGTATGAACAAAATCACCGACTTTTAAGCCGCACACCTGCGCCATCATTTGCGTCAACAATGCGTAAGAGGCGATATTAAACGGCACACCAAGAAAAATATCAGCAGAGCGCTGGTATAACTGACAGGATAGTTTGCCATCTGCGACATAAAACTGAAAAAAAGCATGGCAGGGCGGCAGTGCCATATTGTTTACTTCGGCGACATTCCAGGCACTGACAATAATGCGCCGTGAATCCGGTGTGTTTTTAATCTGATCAATGACCTGGGTGATCTGGTCGATCGGTTGACCGTTGGGTGTTGGCCAGCTACGCCATTGTGAACCATAGACCGGGCCAAGTTCACCGTTTTCATCAGCCCACTCATCCCAGATACTCACGCCGTTTTCTTTTAAATAACGGATATTGGTATCACCCTGCAAGAACCAGAGTAATTCATGAATAATCGAGCGCAGGTGTATACGTTTTGTGGTGACCAGCGGGAAACCTTCACTCAGATCAAAACGCATTTGATGCCCGAATACAGAAACCGTGCCGGTGCCGGTACGGTCTTCTTTTTTAGTGCCGTTATCACGCACATGGCGCATCAGATCAAGGTATTGCTGCATGGTGATTCCTGTTGGGTTAAAGGAATATTCTCACTAAGGTGCCTGGGTGGTTAATGGGTAAATTTATTGATAGTCGAGGGAGTGCCAGCATGCAGAATCATTGAGAAGTTGCATGCTTATTATAGTGCTTGTGTTTGTTGCTCTGAAAAATTGGAACCTCAGAAGCTTTTGGGTGCACCCGCGTTCATTTTTGGAACAATGGTTGAGATGGCACTTTTCATAATTAATTGTGTGCTGCCTACACCGTGATTAGCCGATAGCATGACCGAGAATTGATCAAATCCATCGATTACTCCTTCCAGTTTTATGCCATTAACCAGAAAGCAAAATACGGTTGATTTTGATTCGACGAGTTCATTCAGAAATTCATTTTGCATTTGTTGTGAGCCTGAGCCATTAATGTTAGGTATAGTTGTTCATTATACGCACGATATAGGGGGGAATTAAATCGTTTGTGACAAAAGGGGGCATTTTATTAACAAACCAAGCACCCCTGATACGTATTTGGTATCGCGGGGTGCAAATAATTTACTCACTGCTAGAATTGAGGCGGGTATCAGCCCGAATAAGGATCGTTCAGAATAATAGTCTGTTCGCGATCCGGGCCGGTAGAAATAATATCAACCGGTGTTTCCATCACTGCTTCAACACGCTTCAGATAGCTACGGGCATTGTCTGGTAAATCTTCGATATTGGTTGCCCCAAAGGTTGATTCACTCCAACCAGGCAGTTCTTCATAAACCGGTACACAGCGTGCAAAGTCATCAGTATCTACTGGTGGAGCGTCTAATAGTTCTCCATCAAGTTGATAACCCGTGCAAATCTTCACAGTATCAAGGCCATCCATCACGTCCAGCTTGGTGATGCATAAGCCGCTAATACTATTGATCTGCATAGCACGGCGTAAGACAACGGCATCAAACCAGCCACAACGTCTTGGTCGCCCGGTAGTCGCACCAAATTCATTACCCTGTTTGGCCAGATAAGCACCGGTATCATCAAATAATTCCGTCGGGAACGGGCCGGAACCCACACGCGTTGTATAGGCTTTGGTAATGCCCAGAATATAATCCAGATGACGCGGGCCAAGACCTGAACCGGTACATGCGCCACCGGCTGTGGTACTGGATGAGGTAACAAAGGGATAAGTGCCGTGATCAATGTCCAGCAAGGTACCCTGAGCACCTTCCATCATGATATTTTTACCGGCTTTGCGTAGCTCAGCCAATCGTTTGGGCACATCAGTAATCATCGGGGCGAGAATTTCGCCCATCGCCAAAGCTTCTTCCAGGGTTTTTTTCGGATCAACCGGATCAGTTTTAAAATAATGTTCCAATGTGAAGTTATGGAAATCCAGAATGCTATTCAGCTTTTCTTCCAAGGTTTCAGGCTGCAACAAATCACCCAGTCGCAAACCACGGCGGGAAACTTTATCTTCATAAGCCGGGCCAATGCCACGTCCGGTAGTGCCGATAGCCTGATTGCCACGTGCTTTTTCACGTGCCATATCCAGAGCAACGTGATAGGGCAGGATAAGCTGGCAGGCAGCAGACAGTTTCAGTCGTTTTGCCGCAGGGATACCGTTTTCTTCCAGCATCTTCATTTCTTTCAATAAAGCTTCCGGCGACAGTACTACACCGTTTCCGATCAGGCATTCAACGCCCTCACGTAACACCCCGGACGGAATCAGGTGTAAAACTGTTTTTTTACCATCAATAACCAGTGTGTGCCCTGCATTATGTCCGCCCTGAAAGCGTACAACGGCGGATACATCTTCACATAACAGGTCGACAATTTTGCCTTTACCTTCATCACCCCATTGGGTGCCTAATACAACAACGATTTTTCCCATAATGCTCTCGCTTAAACCTCTTCCACGATCCACTGATCGTTTTTCTGAATAATCTGTCGATTGGCGTTTACTTGTTGTGATGACATGTCACAGCCACTGAGTTGGCGGATGACACATTCGCCTTGTTTGCGTAACTGAGTGATGAGTTTTTCCAGCTGGACATCATCATCAGCAGGTGCAAGAATTTTGTTTGATATTCTGGGGGGAATCTCGGCTGAGCTGCTGAGCAGGCGCAGATTGGTGCTGAATCCGGTGGCAGGACGTGAGCGGCCAAACAGTTTTCCGGCACCATCATAACGCCCGCCACGGGCAATTTCTTTACCGGTTTCTGAGGCGTAAACCGCATAGACAATACCGGTGTGATAGCTGTAGCCGGACAGTTCGGTTAAATCAATATGCAACTTGCATTCCGGGAATATACTTTGCAGTCGCTGGCTGAGTCGGCTCAGGTAGTCCAGTGACTCATGGACTGGCTGGGTAGCATTTTTCAATGTGGTTTTTGCCTGTTCCAGCATTGAAACCGGGCCGTATAATAAGGGCAGTTGGGCCAGCATCTCACGTACCGGAGCAGGGATGTCCGATGCACTCAGCCACTCATTGATTTCAGGCAGGGCTTTACGGGATAACATGTCAGAAAATATTTGTTCCTGCTCACTACTGAATTCAGCTTGTTTGGCCAGTTCTCTGAAAATACCCACATGACCGAGATCCAGCGTTAGCGAACCTACTTTGCAATGTTCCAGCGTGGCCAATAGTAAAGACATGACTTCAAAGTCACTGTCGAGACCTTCATGGCCAAATAATTCTGCACCTACCTGCAAAGGCGCGCGTGTTCCTCCCTCATTTTGCGGGCGGGTACGTAATACGCTGCCAATGTAGCAAAGCCGGTTGGGTTGATCTGTTTGTAGTTTGTGAGCATCAATGCGTGCAATTTGCGGGGTCATATCTGCACGTATACCCATCATGCGACCGGTTTGTTGATCGGTGACCTTAAAAGTTTGTATATCAAGGTTTGAGCCGACACCGGTGTTTAATGATTTAATGTATTCAACTAATGGCGGCATGACTAACTGATAGCCCCACGTTGCGTAAATATCGAGTAACTCACGGCGTAGTGTTTCTAAACGCCACGCTTCGTCAGGCAGGGCCTCGCTAATCCCGTCAGGGAGTGCCCAGTATTGATCACTAGAGGACATGTTTTATCAGTCAGTTTAAAAAGAGCCATAGAGTACCAGCAATGATACGGGGAAAACCAATCATTCGCAGGGTTTTTTCGGGAGGTTTCAATATTTTTCGTAGCGTCTTTTCACGCTGATGGGAATAGAGCAGTGATGTAAGGCCCTCAAGTATAAGCAAGAGGGCCAAAATATTCAGTGAATTGTCAACTAATGCGGCGCTACTGACTATTGAGCAACCACTTCTTGTTGGGGTTTCTGGCTTCTGAGACTACCGGTTCCGGGGCTGGTCTTAGGTTCTTTGTTGCCAAAGAAGCGGAAGAACTCTGAATCCGGTTCCAATACCATCACATCACCCTGTTGGCCTAATGTGCTGCGGTAGGCACCCAGGCTACGATAGAAGGAGTAGAAATCACTGTCCTGCTGATAAGCAGCAGCATAGGTTGCCGCTGACTTAGCATCACCTGCACCCCGTGCCTTTTCTGAATCACGGTAGGCTTCAGCCATAATAATGGTAGCCTGGCGATCTGCACCGGCTTTGATGATTTCAGCTTCCTCAGCACCACGCGCCCGGAAATCCTGCGCAACACGCATCCGCTCGGAACGCATCCGCTCAAAAACAGACTCACTCACCTGTTCAGGAAAATCGATCTTACTGACCCGCACGTCAACAACATTGATACCCAGTTGCTTGGCGGCTTCATTCGATTTGACTTCCAGGCCCTGCATGATTTCATCACGTTGCTCAGACAGTGCTTCTTCGATAGTACGGCGACTGAATTCATTTCGCAGACCATCTTTCATAATGTCTTCCAGACGGCTGGAGGCAGCCTGTAGCCGTCCGCTGGTAGCACGATAGAACGTCGCTACATCAGATATTTCCCATTTCACAAAGAAATCAACCAGCACATATTTCTTTTCACCGGTCAGGAAGCGCTCAGTATTGGCATCCAGCGTCAGAATGCGTTTAGGGAACTTGCTGACAGATTCAATCAGTGGCCACCTGAAATGCAAACCAGGCTCGATTTCAGAGTCAACGATTTCACGGAACTTAAATTTAATCGCTTTTTCGCGCTGATCTACGGTGTAGGCAGATGAATAGATTAAGGCTACCAATAGTAATAATGCGCCGATAATAATATTTCTTTTAGTCTCCATTATTGACGTTCCCCTCTGTTTGCTCCGGGCTGTAAGTTGCGTTGTGAACGACCATTGGCTGTATCGCTACCCTGCTGTCCCTTACTATTAATGAAAGGTGAGGCTACCTGTGCCGGAGAGGGCATATTAGCAGCGCCGGAACCCGTAGAATCCAGCGGTAGGTACAACAGATTATTACTGCTATTACTGTCCACGATGATTTTACGTGTACCACCCATCACCGTTTCCATGGTTTCAAGGTACAAACGTTCACGGGTAACATCCGGTGCTTTACGGTATTCAGCTACCAACTGTGTAAAACGGGAAGCGTCACCTTCAGCCTGCGCGATCACACGATCCCGGTAAGCATTAGCTTCTTCCAGTTTACGGGCGGCCTGACCACGTGCTGCCGGTACCACTTTTTTGGAGTAAGTATCCGCTTCATTTTTAAAACGGTTAGCATCCTCACGTGCGCGGTTAGCATCATCGAAAGCATCCTTAACTGCTTCAGGTGCTTCAGCATAAGTCAGGTTGACTTTGATGACCTGCAGGCCGGCTTTGTAACTATCCAGAACGCTTTGCATTAATGTTTGGGTTTCCAGTGCAATTTGTTCACGACCTTCACGCAGAATAAAGTCCATGCTGCTACGACCCACTACCTCGCGGGATGCGCTGCGCATTACCTGATAAAGCGTACCCCGGGACTGATCCCGCAGATCATCAGGCAGGAAAACATTGAAGGCATAATCTTTTGCATCCTTGACTTTGTACTGAACTGTGACTTCTATATCAACAATGTTTTCGTCGATAGTCAGCATGGTGCTACGGTCTTGCGCGCTTCTGTTTTGCGCGACATCAACAAATTCCACCTTTTCAATCGGAGCAGGGAAATGCCAGTGCAGACCAGGGCCGGTGGTTGCATTGTATGCACCCAAGCGCAATACCAGTGCTTCCTGGCGTGCATCAACGGTATAGAAACCGGAGAATAACCAAACGGCAAACAAAACAATGGTCAGGAGGATAACGCCTTTCGCACCGGGGGCACCCATACCGGAACCACCTTCGTTATCGCCATCACCACCTTTACCCTTTCCACCAAACAGGCTGTTTAGTTTCTGGTTAATTTTGTTAATGATTTCTTCGGCATCATGTGCACCTGACCCCGAACTTTTGTTTTTACCTGTCCAAGGGTCTTTTGGCTTGTTGCTACCATCATCACCCGGTTCATTCCAGGGCATAGGAAACTCCTAAAATTAAATGTAAATACGCATGTGAAATAAGTTACAGACTGAAGCCCGATGGCGCATTGTAAGCACCTGTCTGACGGCTAGCAAGCCTGCAATTTATTAAGTGAAGAATAACAGACTGTCAGAGTGATAACAGAACATACACGAAAAAGTCTGGGGTATTGAAATTTGTTTATGGCCGATTAAAAAAACGACTACGTAAATAGTTGTGAATCAACTATACTCCCGCCGTGAGTGTTAATTGAAAAAACGGATGTAAATCATGCAGAAAGGACTGGAAGCCAGACAAGTTCGGGCTATCTTCTTCCCTGAGCGAAAACAATTTACCTTTCACCGTATCAACATGGAGTACCTTGCTTCATTGAAGGCGATGAATCGTAATAGTATCTACGCATTATTGAATACCGGCTTGCAGGGTAACCTGCGTAAAGTAGGTGGTAATCATGATGTTTTACGTAGTTTGCGGCCCCAACTGGAAGATATGGCTGGTAGTATTAACTATCAGGGCTTGCGCCTGCAAAAAGAACGGGAGCATTTACGCTCTCAACTAGCGCAAAAAACCCGTGAAGGTTTTTCCGCTTACCGTGCGGAAATGGAAATAAATTTTGCCAACCAGAAGCTGAGTGAATCACTGGCACTACAAACCACTCAGGCACATAATAATGTGCTGACGGCTGAGCATATGCTGAAAGATGCATTAAAGGTTGATTACCGTAATTACCGTGCGCATTTTGAGCTGGGCTGGACTTATCTGTTTCTGCTGGATAAACAGGAACTGGCAGAATTTCATCTGGCCTGTGCTACCAAAATTGCCGTGGAAGAAGGTAACCATTCGTTTGCCATTTTTGCTAAGCGTCATCTGGCTGATGTGCATTATGGTATGGGTCGGTATGATGAAGCTGCGGCCAGTGCTGTCAATACCATTGAGGCCTCCAAAAAGGTAGATAGTGAATACCATTATGAGTGCGCACGTTACATGGCCGCTGCCGGTGATGTAAAAACGGCGACACATCGATTGGCGGCTTTAGTAGCTCAGTCGCCGGTCTATTATGTCAAAGCACAGGTGGAGCCGGACTTTAGTCAGCATGATCGTATTCAGGAAATGTTGAGTGATTTGAAACAGGTGCGGGTGAAGCGTATCCAGCATTATGTGCAGACCACCTGGCAGAATCATCAGCTTTCACAAATCCCGCTGCCGGATATGATTGATCCGAACAGTTTGTTCCAGCAAACGTTCCGCAAACATGTCCGTGTCATGTCACAGTTACCCTATGGCACGTTAACCCATCGTGAGCAGCAAATTGGTGAGTTGGTCGTACAGGACTCGCAGAAGCGGATTCTGAAAGAAATCCACCAACGCTCGCGTAACTATGAGAATGTTGCTGAACTGAAGCGGCAACGTTGGTCATGGATTAATAAAATCGGCGGTATGGCTATTCATACTTCGATTGTTTTGTTACTAGCCAGCCTGATGTTCTTTGCTGCACGTTATATTGCCGGTAGTTTTGGTTTGAGTGCCTTACTGAGTGCAGATAGCCTGTTGAACTACATTATAACCATCGGTCTGACATTAATGGTAGTAGGCGTGGGGCTGGTTCAGTTTGTGCCGATTGGCTCTAAGAAATTGTTGCGTAAGCAGATTGAACTGGATAATACGTTGAAATTGCTGAGTGCGCCTTCTTAGATCTCTTTAGGTCGGATATAACAAGGATGGGGCTGCATGGACAAACTGGAGGCTGAGGACTGTTTGAGCGTAGCGAGTTCCGCAGGCCGGAAGTTTATCCATGCAGACCCATCCTACTCTGAAAAGGCAAAGCAGTATTCCGCTTTTGCCTTTTTCTTTTCTCAAGCTTTTGCCGATTCTTTCTGATAAGCCCACCACATAATAAGCAAACCTAAGGCAAGCATAGGCAAACTCAATACCTGCCCCTGTGTCATCCAGCCAAAAGCGACATAACCCAGGTGCTCATCCGGCTGACGGAAAAACTCCACCAGAATTCGTTGAGCGGCATAAGCGGCTACAAACAAACCGGTGACAGCCCCTACCGGACGTGAAACCCGTGAAAACCACCAGAGTAGTGTAAATAACACCAGCCCTTCAAGAAACGCCTGATACAGTTGAGAGGGGTGACGTGCTATATCCAGTCCGGCTGGCGGGAAAACCATGCCCCAGGGCATATCGGTAGGGCGGCCCCAGAGTTCGCCGTTAATGAAGTTACCAATTCGCCCGGCCCCCAGTCCGATCGGGACTAATGGTGCAATAAAGTCAGACAGTTGAAAAAACCGCACACCCCATTTCAGTGATAATGCCAGCATGGCCAGCGTTACGCCAATCAGTCCGCCGTGGAAACTCATGCCACCGTCCCAAACCTGAAAAAATGACAGTGGGTCACCGAGAAACTCACGCAGATTATAAAACAACATATAACCAATGCGCCCACCCAGTACCACACCGAGTGCGCCCCAGAACATCATGTCATCGACCTGATCCGGCTTAAATAAACTGCCGGGCTTACTGGCTCTGCGTTTGCCCAGGTAAAGGAATGACAGAAAACCAATCACATACATCAGCCCGTACCAATGGACTTTCAGCGGGCCAAGTGAAAGGGCAACAGGATCAAATTGGGGGTGAGTCAACATGTGGTGTCCGGGTTATTTATTATGATGAGTAAAATAATTGATAGAGTGCATCGCCGGGCTGTTCAGCGCGCATAAAGGCTTCACCGACCAGAAATGCATTGATATTATGTTCACGCATTTGTTGCACGTCATTTTGAGTGTGGATGCCGCTTTCTGTCACCAGCAAGGTGTCTTCCGGCACCAGTGGCAGTAAATCAATACTGGTTTGTAATGATGTATCAAAAGTGCGCAGGTTGCGGTTATTGATCCCGATCAATGGGGCATTCAATGGCAGGATACGTTCCAGTTCCTCACGGTCATGCACCTCAATTAACACGTCCATGCCCAGCTCAATGGTCAGATCGTATAAACCACGCAGTTTTTCATCACTCAATGCTGAAACGATTAACAGAATGCAATCCGCATCAATGGCGCGCGCTTCATAAACCTGATAAGGGTCAATAATAAAGTCTTTACGAATCACCGGTAACGAGCAGGCTTTACGTGCGGTTTGTAAATAATCTTCATGGCCCTGGAAGTAATCCGCATCCGTTAACACTGACAAACAGGCCGCACCGCCTTTTTCATAACTGGCCGCAATGGCTGCCGGATGAAAATCAGCACGGATAATGCCTTTGCTCGGCGATGCTTTTTTCACTTCGGCAATGACAGCAGGCTCATTATTAGCAATTTTGCGTTGTAGCGCTGATAAAAAACCACGTACCGAAGCAGCTTCTGCAGCCCGTTCACGCAACACCTCAATCGATGTGCTTTGTGAGCGTGTGGCTATTTCCTGTTGTTTTGTCTGAAGGATTTTCTCCAGAATATCTGCTTTGCTCATTTAAACCTTATCCGCTCAGGGGCGGGCAGTGGAAGTCAGGGATTAGTTATTGGTTAATTCTGCGAGTTGCTGCATACGCTGTAAGGCACTGCCATCAGCGATTACTGCTCTGGCTTTCTCGATACCTTGCTGATGTGAGTCTGCCAGACCCGAAACATAAATAGCCGCACCCGCATTCAGCAATACAATATCCAGTGCCGGGCCAGGTTGATTATTTAGTACCGATTGGATCATTGCCAGACTTTCTTCCGCTGTCTCCACCCGCAAACTATCCAGTGGCGCGGTCTGTAAACCAAAGTCTTCCGGCTTAATGACATACTCCGTCACCTCACCCGCTTTGCATTCAGCCACATGTGTCGGTGCAGCAATACTGATTTCATCCAGCCCGTCTTCAGCATTGACGACCATGACGTGGCGGCTACCCA
>CACVAV010000393.1 GCA_902727945.1 uncultured Thiotrichaceae bacterium
TGGCTTTCCAGAAATCCAACGGCTTTTCCATGAGTCGGGAGTGACCGTTGACGCCGTCTTGCTCAAGCGTAATCCAGTAAGGGCGCAGATAGCCTTCCTCAAATACATAGATGCGGATATTCTGGTCGCGCAAAAACTTTTTGGCTGCTTTGTGTAGTGGCCGTGTATCACCAAACAACACAACATCAGTGAATTGATGTTGCTGATGTTTTTCAGCCAGCCATAAAGGAAACTCATCAAGCGGCTTGTTATAACGCCAGACATTTTTCCTGCCTGAAAACAAACTATCACCCCCGCAGAAGTTAACTCTGTAGGTCTGATGCCCTTCCTGGCGTATTGCTGAGCTCAACTCCTTAAAGAAAGGCGTTGCAACTCCTTGAAGGAAGAGAAAATTTCTAGGCATCATATTTTGTGAATTAAGTCATTTGTTATAGGCAAAAGGAGTATAGGTGATAGAAGCTTTAAATATCAACTTACTTAATCTAAGCGGCGATTAATTTCGCAGGGCATACCGCCAGTTTGGTCTGCGCATTCATGATTTCCAATAATATCATGGCGCGTTGTTCGCCATCGTAGCTTAGAAATGCTCCGCTTAAACCTTTAAACGGGCCGTCAGTCAGCATAACCTGGTCGCCTGAGTGAAATTTATCCAGGTCGATCGCTTTTTCTCCCAGAGAGGCTTCATATTGCTTTAATGTGTTGATTAACTCATCAGGCACCGGGGTGGGTTCGTTGCCAAAGCGGATAATCTGGTTGACGCCATAAGTTGAGCGAATCGGTGCCCAATTATCTTCCACCTTGTCCAATTGGATAAACATATAGCGAGGGAACAGGGATTCGGTCAACTTTATCATCTTCCCCCTGCGCTTACGCAGACGTTGAGCCAGCGGGCGGTATACTTCATAACCTTGGTTGCCTAGCTGGTCTTCTGCCTGAGCATCTTTATGCGGTTTACTGCTCAGCAAATACCAGTTTTTTTGTGATAGGGTTGTCATAAAATTTTTCGTTGAGTTGCTGATTGAGTAGAGCTTTCCAGATCAAGCTCAGTGGGTTAATAAGCAATATACTATACCTGATGTTGCTTATTTGTCTATGGTATTGCTTAAATCATACAAATCGGCCTGAGTAGGCTTTATAATGCGATTTATTTCCGAAAATATAAAAACACAGGGCTGTAGTTTGTATGAATAGTGAGTCTTTAATCGAAGCAGTGGCACTTTCGCGATTTTTTGGCGCTCACTGTGCTGTTGAAAAGATTAATTTACAGCTGGGTAGAGGCGAGGTGTTGGGTTTGCTGGGGCCAAACGGCGCGGGCAAGTCAACGACCATGCAAATGCTGACTGGAAACCTCGCACCAGGATCGGGTGAAATTAAGGTGAATGGTATTGATTTGCTGGATGAGCCACGTAAAGCTAAATGCCATATCGGCTACCTGCCTGAACAACCTCCGGTATATCGTGATATGAGTGTTAATGAATACCTGCGTTATTGTGCCCGTTTGCATAGTCTGGAGTGGCGGGAAGCTATTACGGCGGCTGATGAAGCGAAAGAACGCTGTAATTTGCAGGAGGTTCAGCATCGGTTGATTGGTAATTTGTCCAAAGGGTTTCAGCAGCGGGTTGGCATTGCGCAGGCTATCCTGCACAAGCCTGCGGTTATTATTCTGGATGAACCGACGGTGGGACTTGATCCTATTCAGATTCGTGAAATCAGGGCGTTGATCCGGGAGTTGGGTGAGGAGCACGGTATTATTTTATCCACACATATTCTGCCGGAAGTACAGGCGGTATGTGATCGGGTGCAAATTCTGAACCGGGGGCGGACAGTGTTTAATGACAAACTTGGCGCTGTTGAGTCGCTGGAAAATATTTTCTTTGAGCTGGTTTATCAGGATGACCCGGCTGTTGTGGTTTCAGTTGCTGCTGAGCCGGAGGTGTCGGTATGAATGCGATTATGGTCATTGCCCGTACTGAGTTCAGGCGCATGTTTAGTTCACCGTTGGCGTGGAGTCTGCTGGCTATGATGCAGTTTATTCTGGCCTGGATATTTTTATTGGGACTGAGTGAGTACCTGGAGCGGGTTCAGCCGCAGGTAGCTATGATGGAAAATGCACCGGGGATTACCGATTTGGTGGTTTCTTCGCTTTACCTATGGGCAGGTTTGCTGATGCTGGCCATGATGCCGTTGTTGACCATGCGTTTGTTGGCTGAAGAGCGTATGAACCGAACGCTGGTGCTATTAACGACCGCGCCGGTTTCTGTGTCACAAATTGTCCTGGGTAAGTATCTGGGCTTGCTGTTGCTGATTGCTGTCATGGTGATGATGCTGACGTTGATGCCTCTGTCTTTAATGCTGGGAACTTCGCTGGACTGGGGGAAGCTTGCTGCGGCTGTACTGGGGTTGTTTTTATTGCTGGCCTCCTTTGCGGCGGCGGGGTTGTTTCTGTCTTCATTAACCCGGCAGCCGATTATTGCCGCGATTAGCACCTTTGGCCTGTTGATATTCCTGATGGTGTTGTATATCTCCGGTAATTCTCAGGGTTCGGCCAGCGAGCTGTTTATCTATCTTTCTCATTTCGGGCATTTTTTATCTTTTTTAGATGGTGTGTTTGATACGGCAGACCTGGTTTATTATTTATTATTTATTGCCGGATTTTTACTACTGGCCATCCGTAAATTAGACAACGACCGTCTGGAGGGGTAGGCAAATGAAGATGAGTCGTAAGATGCACCGCTTTATTCGTGTGCAGAATGTACTGTTTTATGTGTTGCTGGTGGTTGCTATTGGTTTGTTGGCTTATCTGAGTCGTGAGTATGCTTATCGTGCTGACTGGACGTTCGGGCAGCGCAATAGCCTGACGGAAGCCAGTGTGGTGTTGCTTGAGGGGATTGATGAGCCGATCCGGTTTGTCATGTATGTGCCTGAAGATACTGCGTTACGTGAAAAATTGCGCAAGCTGATAGAAAAGTATCAGCGGGTTAAGTCTGAAATTGAACTGGAGTTTGTGAATCCTGACCTTGATCCTGTGCGGGCTAAGCTGGACGGTGTGGAATATACCGGGCAAATTGTCATTCGTGTGGGCGAGCGTACTGAGGTTGTAGAGTCCACTAGTGAACAGGTGATTGCCAATGCCCTGCAGCGTATGAGCCGGGGGAGTGAGCGGTTAGTGGTCTTTCTGGAGGGGCATGGTGAGCGTGATCCTTTGGCTGAGCACTCATCCGGCATGTCGCAGCTACTGACGTCACTGGAGCGTAGTGGCTTTTTGATACAGCCGCATAGTTTAGTGCGTAGTCAGTCTGTTCCGGAGAATGCACGTTTTCTGGTGATCGCAGCGCCACAGAAAGATTTGCTGGAGGGAGAGGTTGAGATTATTAGCCGCTATGTCGAGCAGGGCGGTAATTTAATCTGGCTCAAAGATCCTGGCGATTCGGATAGTTTGTCACCACTGGCTGAACTGCTCGGTATCCAGTTTGGTGAAGGCACCATTGTTGATGCCAATGAGCAGTTGCATCAAATGCTGGGGATTGATCATCCTGCAGTGGTTCCGGTGGTGGATTATGGTCGTTCGCCTCTGGGAGCAAAGTTGACGGGGTCGCAGAGTCTGTTTCCATTTTCCACGCGAATTGCGCGTCTTCCCGACCCGGCGAACCGTGCGTTGGATTGGAAGGTTGATGAGTTTTTGAATACCCTGCCTAATAGCTGGATGGAGACAGCGCCCATTGACGGTGAAATTGCTTATGCGGAAGCTGACGGTGATGAATTAGGGCCGTTGGTGATTGGCATGAGTTTCACCCGCTTGCTGGATTCGCCTGAAAAAAATGCAAACGCTGTTGATCAGGCTCAGCAGGATTCTACAGAAACCATTCAGGTGGCAGGGGAACGGCAGCAGCGGATTGTTGTGATTGGTGACAGTGATTTTATGGTGAATGCTTTTATCGGACGTGGGGTCAACCTCGATTTGGCGACCAATATTTTTAATTGGCTGGCTGATGATGATGACTTGCTCAATGTTCGTAGTATTTCCGCGCCGGATACTAGACTGAAGTTGGATGAGGTGGTGAGCCTGGTGCTGGCAGTGTTCTTTCTGCTGGCGTTGCCATTAGGATTGATTTTGTCCGGTGTATGGATTTGGTTTAGAAGGCGGCGGCGATAATGGCCGGTTCCGGGCGGGCACGGCTCCGGCTGAATGGGCTTTTGTTGCTGTTAGTTTGTGGTTTGGGTGGGCTGGCTTGGTGGTTTTCTGTCCAGCAGCAATCACGGGCGGATCTGTTGTTTACAGGTGATTATGACAGTATTAACCTGCTGACATTGGAACGTAGTGCAGATGTTACAGGCGTAGGTAAAATTCGTTTTGAAAAAAATGGTGATAACTGGCTAATGGTTGCACCGCATCAGCGTGCCGCTAACCTGACACGTATTCGACAATTATTCACGTTTATTAACGAACCGGTTACTGCCACTTATGACTCAGCAGGCATGGATTTGGCGCAGTATGGGTTGAAGCCGGGGCGGCTGACTTTGCGGTTTAATAATCATCAATTTGTTTTGGGGGCGATGAATACCGTTTCCGGTAATCGTTACGTTTTACATGAAAACAAGGTTAAATTGGTTTCTGAGGCCGTGTATGGGCTAGCCACCGGAAACTGGGAGGCATTTGTTATGCCGGACACAATAGGTAGTGATTAGAAGTATCGGTTTTTGTCGGTATGAGTTGGGAATAAAACCACAAACTATCTGTTCCTGCATTGCAGCAAAGAGGGGAGGTGTGTAAAATTGTCGACACTTCTGCCGAAATTAAGGGCAAATTAAATTTGCGAGTTGTGCCTAAATGGCGTAACTTCTGAGCCGCAAAATTTTAGTGACTTCCAGCAAATCAATACCCCAAACAGGTGGTTTGGGCTGGGTGATAATAATCAATAATAGCCCCTTGTTGTCGCTAATATTAACCGAATTATTATTTGACGACAGGCGTTGATGCAACGACATGAAAATCACCAAAGGTCTGAACTTACCCATATCCGGTAAGCCGGAGCAAACGATCAGTGATCACCCCCGCCCTACTAAGGTAGCGGTATTGGGCAGGGATTACCATGATCTGCGACCGGCTCTGAAAATCGAGGAAGGGGATCACGTTAAGCTAGGTCAGGTTTTGTTCACCGACCGTAAGAATGCTGGCGTGAATTTTACAGCACCGGGTGCAGGCACCGTGCAAGCGATTAATCGTGGGCCACGACGTGTACTGAACTCGATTGTTATTGAATTGGATGAGCAGGAGGAATCCATCGACTTCGGTGCGCATGCGCCGGACGAGTTGGATTCACTGGATGTCGACACTATCCGGGAAAAGCTGCTTGAGTCAGGGCAATGGGTTGCTTTCCGCGCCCGGCCTTATTCAAAGCCAGCGGCTGCGGATGCTAAGCCTACTTCTATCTTTATTAATGCGATGGATACCCGCCCGCTGGCTGCTGATCCGTTAGCGGTGCTGGGTGATGAATCTGAGTCTTTTGTACAGGGACTGACGATTATTTCCCGTTTGGCGCCAAAGGTATTTGTCTGCCACCTGGAAGGTGCTGAAGTGCCTGAGGCAGCAGCTACTAACATCAGTTATCATGGTTTTGAAGGGCTTCACCCTGCCGGTTTGCCGGGTACGCACATTCATTACCTTGACCCGGTGAGCGAGAGTAAATCTGTCTGGTATATCAATTATCAGGATGTCAGTGCCATTGGTAAGTTATTCACCACTGGTAAGCTGGCAGTTGATCGGGTCGTTGCACTGGGTGGGCCGCCGCTGAAAAATCCACGTTTAGTCCGTACCCGTCTGGGTGCCTGTACTGATGAAATGGTACGTGGTGAAATGAACGATGATAAGCATCGGGTGCGGGTTATTTCCGGTTCTGTTCTGGGCGGTCACCGTTCGGCGGGCTGGAGTGCTTACATGGGGCGTTATAACCTGCAGGTATCAGTGCTCAATGAAGGTGAGCCGCGTGAATTTCTGCATTGGTTGAATCCGATGCTGAAGCAATTCTCTGTGCTGAATGTATTCTTCTCTAAAGGCATCAGAGATCAGGAGTTTAACTTCAGCAGTACCCGTAACGGCAGCGAGAGAGCCATGGTTCCTTTGGGGAATTATGAACAGGTGATGCCGCTTGATATTTTGCCGACTCAGTTATTACGTGCTTTATTGACCCGGGACACTGTTCTGGCTCAGGAGCTGGGGGCATTGGAACTGGATGAGGAAGATTTGGCATTATGCACATTTGTGTGTCATGGCAAGTATGAATACGGTTCTGCTCTACGTGAATGCCTGCGCATGATCGAGAAGGGAGAGTAACGATGAAAAAAAGTTTACGTCGTACACTGGATAAACTTGAGCCAACGTTCTCAAGTGGTGGTAAATACGAAAAATTTTACAGTCTGTATGAAATGGTGGATACGCTGTTATTCAGTCCGCCAAACCGCACATCAGCTGCGCCTCATGTGCGTGATGCACTGGATCTGAAACGTGTGATGGGTTATGTGTGGATGGCCACCTTCCCGATCATGTTTATGGCTTGTTACAACACGGGTTATCAGGCCAATACTGCGATGGCCTCAATGGGTATTGCTGAGCTGGATACCTGGCGTGGCACTGTGATGAATCTGATCGGTTACAGTCCGGACAGTTTCTTTTCCAATTTCTTCCACGGCCTGATGTACTTTGTGCCCATTTATATGGTCACATTTATTGCCGGTGGTATTGCTGAGGTTGTTTTCTCAATGGTGCGTGGGCATGAGGTGAACGAAGGTTTCTTTGTTACTTCCATTCTTTATACGCTGACGCTGCCACCAACAACACCTTTGTGGATGGTTGTTCTGGGGATTTGGTTCGGTATTATTCTGGGCAAAGAGGTGTTCGGAGGCACAGGTAAAAATTTCGTGAACCCTGCGTTGGCCGGACGCGCATTTCTTTATTTTGCCTACCCTGCTTATATGTCAGGTGATGCGGTTTGGGTTGCAGTCGATGGTTATACCGGTGCAACAGCACTGTCCAGTGCGGCAGCAGATGGTTTAGCAGGTATTGCTGCCAGCGGTATAACCTGGTGGGATTCGTTCCTCGGTTTTGTGCCCGGCTCTATTGGTGAGACATCAACACTGGCTATTCTGCTCGGTGGTAGCTTCCTGCTGTTTGCCAAAATTGCTAATTGGCGCATTGTTGCCGGTGTGATGATCGGTATGGTGGGAATGTCGCTGGTATTCAATATGGTTGGGTTGTTTGGTGATACCGGCCCGATGCTTGATATGCCTTGGTACTGGCATTTAACACTGGGTGGTTTTGCATTTGGCATGATGTTTATGGCGACCGATCCGGTTACTGCAGCGCATACCAATCTGGGACGCTGGTATTTCGGTATTCTGGTGGGTGTGATGACGGTAATGATCCGGGTTATTAATCCGGCTTTCCCTGAAGGTATTATGCTGGCTATTTTGTTTGCCAACATCTTCTCGCCATTAATTGATCACTTTGTGGTTCAGTCAAACATCAAGCGCAGAAAACAGCGCACTGTCATGGGGGTCGTATCATGATTCGTCGTTTTCTTGATATGCCAAATGACAGTACGCAAAAGACGATTTTTGTGGCTGCTGTATTGTGTTTGGTGTGTTCCGTATTGGTATCAGGTGCGGCTGTCGCCCTGAAGCCGATTCAGAACGCTAACAAGGCGCTGGATAAAAAACGTAATATTCTGCAAATTGCCGGCCTGGTTCAGGAAGGCAAAACTGTTGATGAAATGTTTTCGCAGGTTGAGCCTAAGGTGGTTGACCTGGCCACCGGCGAGTATGTGACTGATATTGACGCGGCTACTTACGATGCACGTGCTGCTGCGGTTGATCCGAAGCAAAATGTGGTGCTGACTAAAGAGCAGGATATTGCCTCTATTAAGCGTCGTTCAAAATATGCCACGGTTTATCTGGCGCGTGATGCAGCCGGGAAAGTGAGTAAAATCATTTTGCCGGTGAGTGGCTACGGGCTGTGGTCTACTTTGCACGGTTTTATGGCTTTAGCTGAGGATGCCTCTACCATTACTGGTTTTGGGTTTTATGAGCATGCTGAAACACCTGGTTTGGGTGGTGAAGTGGATAATCCCGCTTGGAAGGCGCAGTGGTCAGGCAAGCAATTATTTGATGAGCAGGGCAATATTGCGGTGGATATTGTGAAAAGTGCGGCACCGGATAGTCCCTATCAAATTGATGCGCTGTCCGGTGCGACGCTGACCGGTAATGGTGTTGAGAATCTGGTGCATTTCTGGGCGGGAGAAGATGGTTTTGGTCCCTATTTGCAGAAAGCACGTAGTGGAGGTGAGTTATGAGTGAAACACGTAAGGTATTAGTTGACCCACTGGTCGATAACAACCCGATTACACTACAGATTCTGGGTATTTGTTCGGCGCTGGCAGTGACCAGTTCGTTGAAAAATTCGTTGTTAATGGCAATAGCTTTGACGGCGGTATTGGCTTTTTCTAATGCATCCATCAGTGCGATCCGAAATCATATTCCCAGTAATATTCGTATTATTGTGCAGATGACCATCATTGCTTCATTGGTTATTGTGGTGGATCAGATCATGCGGGCTTACGCTTATGATACTGCCAAGCAGTTGTCAGTTTTTGTTGGTCTCATTATTACTAACTGTATTGTGATGGGGCGTGCTGAAGCTTACGCTATGAAAAATGGTGTTGGCATGAGCTTCATGGATGGCATTGGTAATGGCTTGGGATATAGCTTGTTATTGATTGTCGTGGCGTTCTTCCGTGAATTATTTGGTTCCGGCACATTGTTTGGTTTTGAAATTCTTAAGCTGACTAAAAACGGGGGCTGGTATGAGCCAAATGGGTTGATGCTGTTGCCACCAAGTGCTTTCTTTATTATTGGTTTGATTATCTGGGCAATACGTACCTGGAAACCTGAGCAGGTTGAACAACCTGATTTTAAAATTCATGAACAACACGCCTTGGGCGATCGCTAACAGGAGATAATGACATGGAAGCGATGCTAAGCTTATTTTTTAAGGCGGTGTTCGTTGAGAACATGGCACTTACCTTTTTCCTCGGGATGTGTACGTTTATTGCTATCTCGAAGAAAATCAGCACAGCTATTGGTTTAGGTGTGGCGGTTATGGTGGTACAGATGATTACTGTGCCTGCTAATAACCTGATTTTGAATATGTTTCTGAAAGAAAATGTACTGTTGGCGGGTGTGGATCTGCGCTTTTTGGGCCTGATCAGTTATATTGGTGTTATTGCCGCAATGGTACAGATCCTGGAGATGGTACTGGACAAGTTTTTCCCGGCCCTCTACAACGCACTGGGTGTTTTTCTGCCGTTAATTACTGTTAACTGTGCCATTTTAGGTGGCTCATTGTTTATGGTGGAGCGTGACTATACCTTTAGTGAAAGTGTTGTTTATGGGGTTGGTAGTGGCTTTGGCTGGGCGTTAGCGATTGTGGCGTTAGCCGGTGTACGTGAGAAACTAAAGTATAGCGATGTCCCCGCAGGTCTTCAGGGGCTGGGCATTATCTTTATTACGGTCGGTCTGATGTCGCTTGGCTTCATGGCTTTTTCCGGCATTCAGTTATAAGGTGGGAGGTGTAACATGACAACTGTGGTATTAGGCGTATTGTTATTTACGCTCATTGTTCTGGCTTTGGTGGGAATTATTTTATTTGCCCGCTCAAAGTTAGTAGCGACCGGTAACATAAATATCCTCATCAATGGCACGGACAATATTGAGGTGGCACCGGGTGGCAAGTTGCTGTCGGCGCTGGCGGATAAAGGTCTGTTTGTATCTTCTGCCTGTGGTGGTGGTGGTACTTGTGCTCAATGTAAAGTCAAAGTGCTTGAAGGTGGTGGTACCTTGCTGCCGACGGAAGAGGGCAGTATTAATCGTCGTGAGGCTGCTGGTGGTGAACGCCTGGCTTGTCAGGTGGCGGTTAAACAGGACATGAAAATTGAAGTTCCTGAAGAAGTGTTTGGTGTTAAAAAGTGGGAATGCGTTGTGCGCTCTAATGACAACGTAGCTACTTTCATCAAGGAACTGGTGCTGGAATTGCCTGAGGGTGAAAAAATTGACTTCCGTGCCGGTGGTTATATCCAGATTGAATGTCCGGCTTATGATCTGAAGTATGCTGAGTTCGATATTCCTGATGAGTACCGTAGCGATTGGGATCAATACAATATGTGGGATATTGAATCTCATGTTGGTGAACCCGTGATTCGTGCCTACTCGATGGCCAGTTATCCGGAAGAAGACGATATCATCATGCTAAATGTGCGTATTGCTTCGCCTCCGCCGGGCACTGATTTGCCTGCTGGTGAAATGTCCTCTTATATCTTCAATCTGAAAGAAGGTGATAAAGTGACTATTTCAGGGCCGTTTGGTGAGTTCTTTGCCCGCGAAACTGACAATGAAATGGTATTTGTCGGTGGTGGTGCTGGTATGGCACCGATGCGTTCGCATATCTATGACCAGTTACGTCGTCTGAAAAATCAGGATCGCAAAATGTCATTCTGGTACGGTGCGCGTAGTTTGCGTGAAGCTTTTTATGTTGACGAGTTTGATCAGCTGGCCGCAGAAAACCCTAACTTTGAATGGCACATGGGACTATCTGAGCCGATGCCTGAGGATAATTGGGAAGGTCATACAGGGTTTATCCACAATGTATTGTTGGAGAACTACCTGCAGAACCACCCGGCACCAGAAGAGTGTGAGTACTATCTATGCGGGCCGCCTATCATGAACTCATCTATGATCCAGATGTTGATTGACATAGGCGTCGAGCCTGAAAACATTATGTTGGATGATTTCGGCGGATAAACGCTATAATTGCACAGACGAAAAAAAGGGGTGCTAATGCACCCCAAAACCGCTAGGAGGAGATCAGGCCTAAACCTGATCGACAATGAGTATATGTTTGTTGCACCGCACAATCAAGTATCTTTTGTATACAATTACATTTTATTAATTGTGACGAGGTGTTTATGCAGATCTTTTTGCTAACATTTATTATTTTCGGGCTAGCCATGTTTGGTCTGGCAATTGGCTGGTTGTTTAATGAAAAAGTCCTGAAGGGAAGTTGTGGCGGCGTTTCGTCCTTGCCCGGGATGGAAAATCACAAGTGCTCCTGCTCTAATCCTTGTGAAAAGCGCAAGGCGCAGATGTTGAAATCTGCTGAAAGTTCGGAAAAAAAAGAACAAGTAATAGAATTTAGGGTATAAGGTTAAAGTATAAACAACTTTCTTAAATTACCGGGAGATGAGATCCATGCCTGTATCGCCGCTGCAAGTTCGTAACTATATGTCCACCCGTTTTGCCACTTTATCTGAGAGGCAGGACATTAGTGAAGCTATCACGTTATTTACTGAGCGTGATTTATTCGGAGCTGCTGTTCTGGATAATTTAGGCAATATGGTTGGCGTTCTTTCCGTTACTGATTGTATCGGAGAGGCTATCCGGGAAGGCTTTGATGCCGGTTCGCACCGTAAAGTGTCTGCATTGATGTCCAAAGATGTGCGAACAGTCGATGCCGATGACAATATTCTGGACGTCGCCAAGTTGTTTATGGAAGGTTATTACAGGCGTTATCCGGTGATGGAAGATAATCGTGTTGTCGGTGTGATTACCCGTTTGGAAGTACTTAAAGGTATTTCTAAGATCGGTCGTGCCGGCGTGGCTATTTAATCGTCCCGATATAAGCTATCTGATCTGTCTCTTATCTTGATGTGGTATTTTTCTCATGCCTGAGCTACCTGAGGTTGAAACAACCCGCAAAGGTATTGCGCCACACGTGTGTGGGAATGTAATCAGCGAAATTGTTGTCCGCCAGCCAAAATTGCGCTGGCCGGTTCCTGACCAGCTTCAACAGTTAGTGGATGCTGCAGTTACAGACGTAGCGCGCAGAGGAAAATACCTGTTGCTAGAGACGATCAATGGTACGTGCCTGATTCATCTGGGGATGTCTGGCAGCTTGCGCATTACTAATCGTTTGACCCCTCCTGAAAAACATGATCATGTCGATATTATTTTCACCAACGAGGTTGTCTTACGCCTGCGTGATCCACGACGTTTTGGTGCAGTACTATGGGCGGGCTGTGGTGAGCTTCACCCCTTATTGATTAAACTTGGCCCTGAGCCGTTAACGGCTGAGTTCAGTGGTGAGTATTTATTTAAAAAATCCCGCAATCGCCGTATTAATGTGAAAGCTTTTATCATGGACTCTCACATGGTGGTGGGTGTTGGTAATATTTATGCGAATGAAGCGCTGTTTGCTGCCGGGATTGATCCCCGGAAAGCAGCAGGTGAGATTTCCGCAAAGTGTTATGTGTTGTTGGTAGCTGAGATTAAGAAAGTATTGCAGCAGGCTATCGAACAGGGTGGAACAACCCTGCGTGATTTTGTCAGAGAGGATGGCCGGACAGGTTATTTCCAGGTTGCACTCAAAGTCTACGGACGTAGCGGTGAAACTTGTGTGGCTTGTGGCACGATGCTTCAACAGATCAAGCAGGCACAACGCTCCAGTTGGTTTTGTTCCGTCTGCCAGCAGTAATCCGAAGGGTTGATTGCCGTGTTAGTGGCGCTGGCCCGGCTCGGTTTTTTCGATGACACCACACAGCATCAGTTCACGAAGAATCTGACGCTTAACACCGCGTTGAATACCTGCATTTATGCCTACTTTGTAGAATGCATAACAAGGTACGCTGACAATTACCAGAATGATCATAAATTGAAAAAATGTTTCTAACATGATGTGCCCTTTGAATATTTTACTATTACTGCCCTATCGGCTTAGATTAACGTGAATACCCTTAACAGAAAGTTTACTGTTGCCCCCATGCTCGACTGGACGGATAAACATTGCCGTTATTTTCACCGTTTATTGAGCCAGGACGCGGTTTTGTATACAGAAATGGTGACAACAGGTGCTATTTTACGTGGTGATGCTGAACGCCACTTGCTGTTTAATCAGGCTGAGCATCCGTTGGCATTGCAGTTAGGCGGCAGTGAACCGTCAGATATGACGGAATGCGCCCGCATTGCACAACACTATGGCTACGATGAGGTAAATATTAACGTTGGTTGCCCCAGTGAGCGTGTTCAGCGGGGTGCTTTCGGTGCTTGTCTGATGGCTGAGCCGCAGTTGATTGCTGAGTGTGTCCGGGTTATGCAGGATGAAGTGGA
>CACVAV010000394.1 GCA_902727945.1 uncultured Thiotrichaceae bacterium
TGGCGATTTCACCTACCTGTTCTCCTCGCCGATTTCGATTGGACTGTGGATTGCAGCAATACTGGGTTTTGTTGCACCGATGTTTTTGCGGGGTGTGTTAAGAAAACCGGATCGGGTGGCTGATTGAGTTAATGGTTCCACATATACCACCCTGAGCGCATAGCGAGGGTGGTCTTTAAGTGTGAATCGAGCAATGAAAAAAGCGGGAATATTGCTATTCCCGCCCGATATTAATTATCTATAAAGATCAATTGGCTTGTCAGTCCTGAATGATTTCATCATCACCTTTACCACCAATGAGTTCATCCTTACCCTTGCCACCATAAAGTCGATCATCACCACGACCGCCTTGGATAACGTCACGTCCTTCATCACCGTGCAGCTCATCATTTCCTGCGCCACCCTGGATTAAGTCAGCACCTTTGCCACCAAAGGCTTTGTCATCACCGTCTTCACCTTTAAGAGTGTCACGCCCTTCATCACCGTGCAGCTCATCATTTCCTGCACCACCCTGGATCAGGTCAGCACCTTTGCCACCAAAGGCTTTGTCATCACCGTCATCACCTTTGATAGTGTCACGTCCTTCATCACCGTGTAGCTCATCATTACCAAGGCCACCACGAATCAAGTCGTTACCACGACCGCCAAAAACTTTGTCATTACCATCACCTGCAATAATATTGTCCTCTCCCTTGCCACCACAAATAATGTCATTGCCGCCTTTGCCATCAATCCAGTCTTTACCATTCAGACCAACGATCACATCATCTCCTGAAGTACCCTTCAGACGGTCAGCTTTATTAGTGCCAATAATGGTCGCCAGCTGTCCATCACAATACCATTCTGCGGGTGGAGTAATCTTTTCTAATGCTGCCTGCACATTGACATAGCCATACCCCGTCGCAAAATCAAAACCACTGTCAAAAGTGCCTGTTGACGGGTCATCCATATCTTCTGCTGTGTTAATCAACGCCTGCTTAACCTCATCAGCAGTAGCATAAGGATTATGAGAGCGCATTAATGCTGCAATCGCTGCCGCATGGGGTGCACTTGCTGAAGTACCAAAAAAATTGGGAAAGTCGTTACCATCATTCAGCCCCACAAGACCAAAAAAGGTGGTATCTACCCCGTCAGGGCCGACCAATACAGGTTGACGACGAATATCGGGTGTTGCCAGCCGCTTACCCTGAGTGTCAAAGAGTATCGGTGTCCCCCCTGCAGAAGAATCATAGCCAGGAAATGCTCTTGTATTCAGTAAAGGCTTGTTAGTATCAGGATCTATGTTGTAAAAGGCGCTGGCGCCTACACCTATTGCTCCTTTGGCTAGTGAGTGTCCGTAGCTGGTACCACTATTCGTTTTGTTAATATCAGAAATAGGCGCACCATTGATAGCTAGCTTGATTCTTCCGGGCTGTGGCCCTGAGAAACGTTCAATCTTGATACCCAGAGTGAAATCGCTACCTCCGGCAGTTACTGTGCCATATTCTACCGGGTCATTATCCAGGTTGTCAGAGTTAAAAGAGAATAAATCATTTGTGCAGTTCGCAGAGAAAATTATATCCAGATCAGTTTTTGTGCCAGTACCGCTAACCGAAAAGAATGGGTCATCCCATTGCAATACAGGGGTAATGCTCTGGTTTGCTCTTAATGCTACTTCCAGACAAGTATCTGGATCTTCGCCCGGAGCAGCAAAATTGACATAATTCTTGTTGTCGTCGGTGGTAATTTCAACATAAGCACCTTCCCAGGAATCACGTCCATTATTACCCGCTGATGTAAAATAACTGACATCTTGCTGCTGATTAACCTGATCAACTGCTTGTGCAATAATGCCATCCTGAAAGTAAGGTGCTGCGAAATAGTTAATATCATCGACGATCACGCTGGCTCCGTTTTCAGCCAGAGAAATAATGCCATTCGCAAACCCGGCTTGTCCCGTGAATGCGGTATGGAACATGAGTTTTGCACCCGGTGCGACATCATGGATTATTTCAATCATCGCCCGGCCTTCATCAGTCCCTCCCTGGGAAGAACACTTCAGATCCCGCAGTACTTCGACGTCGGATGGCAGGTCACCGCTATCAATACCGGCAGCTGCTCCACCTAAGCAATTATAACTATCGGAAAGCACTCCGACAGTGACTCCTGTGCCACTAACCCCTAAAGTTTGCCGGGCTAAATTCGCACCAGTCGTAATATCTCCCTGACTGGTGACTGAGCCGGTATTATTTTGGGATAGTGAATGAGAAGCAAAGCGCAGGCTGGCTACTTGTTCCAGTTCTGATAATTTCCCGACGGGAAAGCGCCCGGATACAATGCGGCCATAGTGGCTGGCATCTTTCATGCCTAACCTGACGAGCTTGCGTTGTAATTCACTGGCATCTCCTGCGGTAACTGCATCAATCACCACATAGCCATCACTGTCAGTGGGTGGAAGTAACCGGAAAGCGAGTGGTGGAGTAGAGGTCTGAGGTTGGGCTTGAGATTGAATTCTTATTGATGCTGCAGAGGCGGCAGGTAGCAACTGCTGTAGCGATCCGTCTAGCTTACTGTTGGTTTTTTGTAGAGATGGGATTGTAATTTCAGCTTGGACAGCCATCGGTGAGATAATCAAACTGGCCAGTA
>CACVAV010000395.1 GCA_902727945.1 uncultured Thiotrichaceae bacterium
TCCGCTTGCCCCTGTGTCATTTTAGCGATCATGCTGGCAGTGGCCGGTGCTATCAGAATGTGATCCGCCCAGCGTGCCAGCTCAATATGACCCATGCCAGCTTCGGCTTCGGGGTCGAGCAGTGCGGTGTGGACGGGATTGCCGGATAAAGCCTGTAGTGTCAGCGGCGTGATAAATTCAGTCGCTCCTTTACTCATGCAGACTTTTACCTCTGCTCCGGCCTTAATCAGCTGGCGGGTCAGCTCAGCGGATTTATAAGCGGCGATGCCACCGCTTATCCCTAAAAGAATGTGTTTGCCCTGGAGGTTTGCCATAAGATGTTTTAATCGTTAACCGTACAGTTGGAAAAGAATGATACCTATAAAAGACTGGCCTGCAGATGAGCGCCCGCGTGAAAAGTTATTAATCCGTGGTGCGCAAGCCTTATCCGATGCCGAACTATTGGCTATTTTCCTGCGTACCGGCACCCGGGGCAAAACAGCCGTAGATCTGTCGCGCGAATTATTACATGATTTTGGTAGTTTGCGGACACTGTTTGATGCCGACGAAACACGTTTTTGTGAAGCCAACGGATTGGGGCCTGCGAAGTATGTGCAGCTACAGGCGGTTCTGGAAATGTCCAAGCGCTATTTACGTGAACGGGTGGAGCGTGGCGAAGTGCTGGAAGATCCGGATGCTGTCAGGTTTTATCTGTCGTCGAAGTTGCGTGACCGGCCTGCTGAAGTGTTTGCCTGTGTGTTTCTCGATAACCGCCATCGGGTGATTTGTTTCGAGGAATTATTTTACGGCACCATCAATAGCGCCAGCGTGCATCCGCGTGAAGTGGTGCGTAAGGCGATTCAGCATAATGCGGCAGCGGTTATTCTGGCGCACAACCATCCTTCCGGTATCGCTGAACCCAGCCAGTCGGATGAACGCATTACACAACGTTTACAGGAAACACTGGCATTAATTGATGTGCGGGTACTGGATCACTTTGTCATCGGTGATCAGGTGGTTTCGTTTGCCGAACGGGGTTTATTGTAGCCAGGCTTGTGCATGTTGGGTGATTGCTTTAGCGGCTTCATTGGTAATGTCCCGTTCCACAGAAATCGCGTAATACTGATCAGTGAGTTCCTTTACATGGCCAATGACTTGTAGATTGCCTTCTTTCTTCAGTGTGGCTTCTAAAACAGTCGGTGCTACCAGTATGCCGGTTCCGGCTAAACCAAAGGCTTTCATCAATGCGCTGTCATCAAATTCACCTACGATCTGCGGATGGATCTGATGTTCATGGAGCCACTGCATCAGATTGTTACGTACCGCCGATCCTTCACTGGGAATTAACAGGGGCGCATTTTGCATATTGTCAGGAAAATCTTTGCCTAATTTAGCTTTTAGCTCTTTTGTGGCAAAAAAGCTCAGTGTGCTGGAGCCTAATTTGTGACTGAACCCCTTAATATTCATATTAGGGGGCATAGGGCCATCAGCGATCACCAGCTCCATACGGTGCACAGCCAGCTCGCCTAACAGATCGGCCAGTT
Organism: uncultured Thiotrichaceae bacterium; assembly: GCA_902727945.1. Classification (GTDB taxonomy): domain Bacteria; phylum Pseudomonadota; class Gammaproteobacteria; order Thiotrichales; family Thiotrichaceae; genus Thiolinea. The sequence continues at coordinate 1,524 of CACVAV010000395.1, forward strand.
TGCCTTCTGTACACACAATACGCATTTGTTTATTTAATTGGATGGCCGGTTCGAGCAGGCGGTAAGCAATGGGTTTGGGAACCAGATCCGATACGCCGACTCTAAATGGACTGGTGTGGCCTGTCGGATAGTTTTGCAAGCGTTCTTCCAGTTCAGCGCCGAGCTGAAAAATTTTATTCGCATATTCAACGGCAACATGTCCGGCTTCGGTGAGTTCAAGTGTTCTGCCCTGACGATGAAACAGTTTCATGTCCAGGCTGTCTTCCAGCACGGTGATCTGGCCACTGATGGTTTGCGGGGTAATATGTAGTCGTTCACTGGCTCTGGCAATTGATCCGGCATTGGCTACTTCGCGTACATAGTGGAGGTGTTTGAAATTCAGCATAAAATTAATATTCGTAAAAATCGATGAGTATGTCGTTAAAAATCGAATTTACTTTATCCTAGTAATTTTGTAAAGTATTCACATGTTCACAAATCGTTATAAGGAGTTAAACGATGAAACTTACAACACAAAGTCAGCGGGCTATTATGGCCATGATGGCACTAGCCTTGCACACTGGTCGTAAGGTATTACGTTTGAGTACCTTAGCCAAGGAACAAGGTATTTCTTTGTCCTATATGGAGCAGCTGTTTTATAACCTGCGTCACGCCGGATTGGTTGAAGGTATCCGTGGGCCGGGTGGGGGTTATCGCTTAGGCAGACCGTCCGGTCATATATCAGTAGCAGAGATTGTTCATGCGATTGAATCGGCACAGGATGATTCTGAGCAGGAGCGTAAAACGCACCCGACTAAGGAAGTGGGTAATATCCTGAGTGCTTTGGATGATCAGATTTATGATTTTCTGGATGGCATTTCACTGGAAAGTCTGGTCGGTGACCACAAACAGCCGGATATTAGTTACAGACCCGGCAAGACAGCGCGGATGATTGCACGGATGATCCCGGCACTCCCGGTGCGTTTACCGAAACCCGCTTTAGGGCTGGGGCAACCGGCTTAACTTTAATCTGAAAAAGTAAAAATAAAGTTGTACAAACATAACTGTCAATCCTCCTCCATGACAGTTGTTATGCAAACGGCGGGACTAACCATCCCGCCTT
>CACVAV010000396.1 GCA_902727945.1 uncultured Thiotrichaceae bacterium
CCATAATCACCCAGCGCCAGCCCACCCACCATCCGGCCACTGCCCTTACAGGTATGATAAGCGCGGCGAATCTCCCGTAACAATTCAGTATTATCACGGTCATCAATCCATTGCGGAACCCAGATTTTGAAGTTGTCGAGGATTTCATTGATCTCCTCGACAAAAATTTCATAGATTTCTACATCAATCGATGCTGCTAAACTGGATACAGCAGCATCTGCATCAACAGAATCAACAGCGTCATCCGCTTCGGTTGCAACTAACCAGTCAGCAGGCGCTGATTGCGAACCTTCCCCAGCAGGGTTGCCGGAATCGCCTGCCTCGCTTTTTTTTTAATATTCAGTTCATCATTGGCGGCCTGCATATCAATCCGGCCCAACAAGTCAATGGCACAGGATTCATCCAGCGCTTCAAGTTTCTCATAACCTGTGGGCAACAACGGTAAATAATCTTCCTCTTGCTCAATGCAGGACAAACTGGCTTCCAGTAAGGTCACAATATCTGCCAGACAGGATAACTCACCGGTTCCGGGCTCGCGACGGTTCTGCAAAATATCCAATTGCAGATAGTTCTTTGTACCTTCGATTAAAGGCTGTAATTCACCATAACCCAATACATCAACCGTACCCTGCATGGCATGAAGCAACTTCACAGCTTCCTCAACATGGCCAAATCCGGTGGTATCTTGTGAAAACAGGCCTAATTCTGACTGTGCTTTTGTAATATCTACCAACAACGAACGAATGGCCTCACGCGAAGCCCCCATATCAGCAAGAATTCCGTCTTCAGAGAAAATATCTTCAGTCCGGTCATGACCGGTTTCTGCATATTCGGCCAATAGCCTTTCCAGCTTGATATAATGTTCACCCATGCCTTCAAGCAACAACTTTTCAACCACACCCGGGCTTTTACTGATCGCTAACTGTTGATTGGCCTGAACTTCAGTCAGGGCAGCTGCTTTACCTAAGCCAAGCATACTCAAAGCCTGTGACAAGCTCAGCGTTCTGTTAGCCACATCACCCATCATAGCCTCAGGGTCAGTGCGGCCATTCATGCCTTCTACCTGCATCATCAACAGACTAAGTTCATCCTGCATAGAACCGGCTACGGTACGCCACAACTCACGACCCGGAACAGAATAATAACTACGTAATTCTTCCAGTGTCTCACCTTTCGGCAAATACAGATCCAGATGATAAGCTGATTTCACTGCCTGTAGCTGTGCATTACCCTCTTCTGACAAGCCTACATAATAAAGCAGATTTTTTAACAATTCATCAGGCAATGTCTGATTGTAAACGACTTCATCTTCTTCAGAAAAGCGTTTGATTTCACGCTCCAGACGCCCCACCAGCATCTTAACCGCCGCACTGGATTCCAGCTTTTTTTGTTCCAGTGCCTGCAGCAATGCACTACTGACCCACCATAATGAACGGGAACGCATATTTCCGTTCATGACCAACAAATTCGCGGCCACTTTACGGGCTGCCTGCAAATGTTTGCCTGGCTGCCCATCGTCTCCGCCATTGTTATACCAGCCTAACAAAGCCTTTTGCATGTAAAAACGCAGGCGTTGCAATGCTTCATCGCGCTTAGCGGGTGACAAGGTGACATGTTTGTCTGTACCAATTTGCTCATTGGTGATACTTCCCTCAGCGGGTAAAAACACCAAATGCTCAGACAGCAAATCAGCTTTGCGTGCAGCACGGAGGTTATTAAGCATCGGCAGAATAATCACCGGCAAATCAGCATAACCATCATGCAGGTGCTTGAGGTACTCGGAGAGCTGCAACAAACCATCCGCACAGATCGTGTTGGCATCATCAGGATTCTCAATCTGCTCTTGTAGTATTGCATCCATCAGCAAGACCACTTCACGGTTGAGCATGTAAGCACCTTCAGCTTCAAGGATATCAAGAACCCCCAATACATTCCGGCCCAACTCAAGTGCCTCTTCGAGTTTGGACTGATCACTATTCTGAGAATAATCGGAGAATAACCGGCGCACACGCTCCAGCATCTGTTCCGTTTCATCCAGTACCCAACCTAATCGATTAGATAATCCTGACTTATCAGAAATCATATCTTGTGTGCTCCTTCGCCTTTACTACTACAGCTATTATTTTTGTTATTATCCATCATGGCCGGATCTGCCCTGATCAACATTTAACCTGGTTATTGTGAAATCACTAATTGAACGCCGCAATTCTGCGGAAGTCTCATTCAAACTAGAGACCAACGTCATTGTTTCTTTACTCGACTGTTCTGTTTGTTGTGTTACTTCTGAGATTGATTTCATCGCATTGGTCACACGCCCACTCACATCAGCCTGCTTAACAGAGGCATCAGAGATATTGGCAATCAGCCGTGCCAGACTGGTCGACACTTCTTCAACTTCATCCAATGCTTCTTCGGCAGCCTCCGCATTACGCGAACTGGCGACTACTTTCGCTGTTGTTTGCTCCATAGAAGAAATCGCTTCATGTGTATCGGTCTGGATCGCCCGCACCAGCACATCAATTTTATGACTGGCTTCAGCCGAACGCTTGGCTAATTGCTGTACCTCATCAGTCACACGCTCAAAACTACGCACCGCGCCGGAACCTGTCGTCTGGATCGAAGCATTCAGCGCCAGAATATTGGTCTGTTCAGCAATATCATTCATTAAACGCACGATGTCACCCACCTCCTGCGATGTTTCGCCTAAACGTTTGATACGCTTGGAGGTAGCCTGGATCTGCTCTCTGACGGCGACCATATCCTCAATGGCACTTCTTACGGTACGCGCACCCGCCTTGGAAATATCCAGTGATTTATTGGCTACCGTGGAGGAAGTTTTCGCATTACGTGATACTTTATAAATAGACTGCGTCATGGCATCAATTGCAGATGAAGCAATGGCTATTTCTTCTGATTGCCGGGAACTGGCTTTGGACAAATGATCAATACGATTATGAGTCACTTCGGCGTAACGGGTTAATTTTCCGGAAGTATCGTCAATCTTCAGTACCAGTCCGCGCAAAGCGTCTACAGCAAAATTGACCGAGTCAGCAATGGCACCCGTCATATTTTCGGAAACAGTGGCTTTAATCGTCAGATCACCTTCAGCCAGCGTACTCATCTCATCTAACAGGTGTAGAATGGAAGTTTCCTGCTGCTGCTCTATCTGAAGCCATTCCTGTTGCCGTTTTGCAAAGCAGAAAAACAGGTAGCCCACCCACAGTACACTTATTAATACCAGCAAACTGCCCCATAACCCAAAAGTAACTAACTGAGAAGGCGTGAACCATGCTTCACCCAAAAAAAACAGCACACATAGACATAATAAACAAACCAGAGGTATACCTATCGGTAACCAGATTAGTTTCCCTCCCAGCAGTCTGTCAGTAATATTATCAGCCATGTAATTATTCTTTTTGTTATTAAAATAAATAGTTATTTTTTATATATTAAGCAATTTCTGGCATACCGGTGTGCTCTAATACACGCACCATTTCTTTTACATTCAAAATTGGTAGTTTCTGCCCTTCTATCTCTACCCACTGATTCACATAAGCTATCCTGGTATCACCTGCGGCTAATACCGGTGAATCAGTGTAATCCGACCAGACATGGCGCATACCGATTAGCTCATCAACTTTCAAACCAAACCATTCTTTATCACCGGGGATGACCAACACCCGAACCGCAGACAACAAGGCCTTATGTTGCTGAGAATTATTGTCAAACACATACTGCCCGTCAATGACATTCAATAACTTACCCTGAAAAAATCCAACGCCGACAAACCAGGCTGCAACGCCCTTAACCTGCGTTAATTTATCCTGAGTCAGGATTTCTTCAATATCATTCTGAGCCACCACACAGCTTTTGCTACCCACTCTGACGACCAAAGCTGACCAGGATTTTAATTTACTATCACCTAATTGTTCAGCCTGACGCTTTTTCTCACGTAACAGAGCCAGCCCGGCTAACAACTCATAAGGACTGTTCATACTGATTGCCTTCAGCCAATAAACGACTAATAACCTCGAGCAGCTCCCGTACTTTAACCGGCTTAACGAGATACTCTTTCGCACCCTGCTTTAATGCCCACAAGCGATCAGTTCTTGCTGACTTGGAGCTACAAACAATAATGGGGATATGTGCCGTTATCTGATTTTTAGTTAATTCCCGCGTCGCCTGAAAACCATTTAACAAGGGCATCACTACATCCATCAGAATCAGATCCGGCTGGGTTGCTCTGGCTACATCAATGCCTTCCTGACCATTGCAGGCTACGCTGACCTCAAAACCATTTTTTTCCAGTAAAACTTTGAATATACGGGTTTCAGTCAACGAATCATCAATAATCAGCACGTGCTTGGTCACGAGTTATGCACCCTTACCCTGTGCTGTCGTTTCGGCCTGTCGTTCAGGCGTGGAATCAGCCACAGCACCTTTAGTGACATGGGACTGAATAGCAGCCAGCAAATCCTGCCGGGTAAAGGGTTTAGTCAGGTATTTATCTGAACCCGCTAACCGGCCACGCGCCAGATCAAAAAGACCATCCCGACTGGATAACATAATGACAGGAATATCCCGGTAGTTCCGGTTGGCCTTAATGAGCGCGCAGGTCTGGTAACCATCCAGCCTTGGCATCATGATATCGACAAAGATGATATCCGGTTTAAAAGCCGCAATGATTGGCAATGCCTCAAAACCATCTGAGGCTGTGGTTACCCAACAATCATATTCGGATAACAACGCCTCAGCCGTACGCAGTATCGTTTTACTATCATCAACGATCAGTACTTTCAGGCCGGACAAATCGCGGTTGGGAGAAGTATTATTTTGGTCTGACGTATTCACTCGCGTCGCTCTTTGTTGTTTTTATAATTTCATGAGTCCTGACTGTCAACAGTCAACCCACAGTTACAAAGGATTATGCTCTCAGCAAACATCCCCTTCGCTCCAGCTTCCAAGTCTAAACGCTAGCCCGCAACCGCTGAAAGTTTAGCTGACAAGCGTTACAAAATGGGCCTATACAGCGGGTACAGCCGGTTTATTCGGATAGTCCACAGCCTCCGGATCACCTGAAACCAGCGTAATATGCGTGATTTCCGGTGCACAGTTCCGACGTAGCGGAACACCTGTTGTACCCAGACCACGACTGGTATATACCCAGGACTGATTAACACGGTACAGTCCCTGAACGTATTTTTTCCCCAGATAAGGCCGGACGAACGGCTTACCCGGCGAAACCTGCACCTGACCACCGTGTGTGTGGCCGGACAGCTGCAAAGAGATACGTTCATCATGTGCGTACCAATCAATCATATCCGGCTCGTGCGCCAGCAAAACGACGGGTTTATTAGCCCGGTGATTACTGAGCGTCTGCACAATATCCGGATTACCGAGCCAACCATCGTCAATACCCGCCAGATGCAGGTGGTCATTCCCCACCTGTAAATCCAGCCCTTCATTACACAACACACGGATGCCGTGACGGGTAAAGGTATCAGTAATCAACGCAGCATCGGTTTTAATATCATGGTTTCCTAACACCGCAAACACACCATAACGTGCATTCAGCTTTGCCAGCGCAGGTACCAGATCAAGAATATCTTCTTCATCATGCCATACGTAATCACCGGTCAGTACAACAAGATCAGGCTGCAATAAATTCGTTTTCAGCACAGCACGCTCAATATGCTCAAGCTGCGTAAACGGCTTCAGGTGCATATCAGTTAACTGCACAATTTTGAAACCTTCAAGCGACTCCGGCAGATTGCTTACCGGAACATCGGTAAATTCCTCAACCAGCCAGCGAATTTCATTACGACGCTGTGCATGGCGGTGATCATGAAAATACTTCATGTCACCGATCCGGTTTAACATTCTTTGTGGTGCTTTTCTTGCCACACTAAGCATTACATACCTGTCTTACATCCCGTTAGAGAAGTTCTGATTATAAGTTATTCCCTTATCCCGCACGGACTTGAATGCGTCACCGTACTGAATCAGCATGTCCAGCGTCCAACTGATCCTGCTGCGAAAATAATCATCTGATTCAGCATCATTTTGCTCAGTCTCATCGTTCAACACCGATTCCACGTGGCGCACAATGATTTGCTCAGGAATATAGCAAATCCGGTTGTTTTTATAACTGCTCATACGCAACTCAGCCACCGGATATGCACCACCATCCGAGGATGACACAGCAATGATTAATGCGGGCTTATGCGCCAGCTCGCCTTTGCCCCATAACAAAAAGAAATTCTTCAGGCCTGATGGCACCTGTCCGTGCCACTCAGGCGCAATAATAACAAAGGCATCACTCGCCGCTAACTGTTCAGAAATGGGTGTAAGCAGTGTCTGCCATTTATCATCGCCTGACCAGATACCCTCATCCCATAGCGGTAAAGGATTATTGGCCAGGCTGAACAGATCTGCCTGATGTTCACCCTGCTCCAACGTTTTCTTAACAAAACGGCCTACTTTTTCACTTTGTGAATTTTCACGGTGACTTCCGCTAACAATGGTAATTTTCATAGTGATTATTTAATTCCTCGACTCTTAGACACCAAAAGGCCGGAACACAAGTCCCGGCCTTTTATCATAACGTACAACACAAGACAAGATCAGATAAACAATGAAACATCTGCCTCACCAGCAAATTCAAAGAATGCAGCAGCACCTGCATATTCAATGCCATCAATAAACTCAGACTGCTCCATATCGAACAGATCCACAGTCATCTGACAAGCAATAAATTTCACTTCAGCTTCCTGGCTCAACTCACGCAACATCGACAGATCAGCCACACCCTTGTTAGCCATCTTCTTTTTCATCATCGAAGTCATCATACTCTGCATACCCGGCAACGCCTGCAGTAAAACCGGCATTGGCATTGGCATTGGCATGCCCGGGTTACCCAAAGAAGTGACCTGCAAATTCATGTCTTTCTTCAACAATTGTAAGCCATAAAATGTGAAGAAAATTTCAACCTCATACCCCAGCGCAGCCGCCGTGGAGGCCAAAATAAAAGGCGGGTAACCCCAATCCAGAGTTCCTTTTGTTGCAATAATCGCTAGCTTCTTCTCAGACATTTTATGCCCTCTTCCAAAAATTTATTTAATGAGCCACTGTCACTACAGGGGACTCTCCTCTCAAACACTGATGTTTCACAAACTACAATTGATCAGGCAGCAACCGGCGGCACAACAGCATTACCCGACTGGTGCCAGCTAATAATTCCACCGCGTAAATTGATAGCTTCGATGTCTGCATTTTGCTTTAAATACATACATGCCTGTGCGGAACGGCTACCGCTGCGGCAATAAATGACCAGCTTCTCATCATCCTTGTTCACCAATTCATTCATCTTCAGGGGCAAGGTGTGCAGGGGAATAAACTCGCCTCCCTCAATAATGCCCTGATTGAATTCAGCCGCAGAACGAACATCGATCAGGCGCACTTTTTCACCTGCATCTAACAAGGCTCTTAATTCATGAGCATCCATTTCATTAACACCGAACATAAATTACCATTCCAACCAGAATATTAAATTATGCTAATATTCTAATTAATACGCTGCCTTGTCAAGTAACCAGCACGAAAATATTTCGCCCCAGGCATTTTTCTATCAGCAGGTGCAACCAAATTCAGTTATCCTTATCTATAGTAATGGACATGAAAAAGATTTCGCCCCCCAGCATGAAAGTCTGCGACTTTCATGGTAATACCTCCTGAATAGATGGAAACCTGCATGAAAGCCCTGCACATCGCCGTTTCAGCCTTTTTATTGAGTAGCCTGCTACTGCCTTCGCATCTATTAGCCGAAGGAAATCTGTTCAACCAACAGACACAGGGCAGTCTGGCCACCGGCAATATTGATTCACCCGCCATCGGCCGACAGTTATTCCGTACTATTCGCCGCAGTAGCTCACTGATCGAAGATCCGGAACTAACAGGCTGGATCAGTCAATTAGTCAACCGCCTTGCTGTTCATGCCCCCGGGGTCAGTAAAACCCCCTATGTTGCTATTACAAGAGACCCTTCGGTCAATGCTTATGCCTTAACCGGCGGTATTATTATTGTACACTCCGGGTTGATTTTAAGCACACAAACCGAAAGCGAATTGGCTGCTGTGCTGGCCCATGAGCTGGCTCACCTGTCTCAGCGCCATCTGACAAGGATGATTAATGACCGGAAGAACAGTCCTTTAATTACCGGATTAGGTATTCTGGCCAGTGCCGCAATTGCCAGTAAAAGCTCTGAAGCCGCTCAGGCCATTCTCAGTGGCACCATGGCCATACAAGCACAACAGCAGGTCAGCTATAGCCAACACTATGAATCTGAGGCTGACCGGGTCGGATTGCGTATTCTCACTGCGGCGCACTTCAACCCACAGGGGATGCCTAGCTTTCTGGAAAAATTGGATAAAGGTGAAACAAATGCCTACGGCAATCTCAGTAAATATTTACGCTCACACCCCTTGAGTATCGATAGACTCAGTGATACCCGTAGCCGTGCAGGTAATATCAAAACGCCCGTACAGGAATCCGTGGATTATTTGTTTGCCCGCGAAAAGATAAGGGCGATTTATCAGTCAGGACAAAATACAGGCACACCGGGCATACCGGCTGAAGTGGCCAGCTATCAACAGGCCTTGCAGCAATTCAGGCGTAACAACTATAACGGGGTGTTAAAAGTACTGGGTACCCGCTCCGCACGACTACCGGTTGCACTACTTATCGCACAGTCGCTGAATGCCACCCGGCGCTTCGCAGAAGCAGAACGGATGCTCACCCCGCTTCAACGACAACACCCGCAAAATGCAGCGCTTACCCTGATACTGGCCCAGGCTGTTGCCGGTAAGGGTGACCGGCATTATGCATGGCAACTACTCAATAGGTTGCGCCCGACAGCTAATACCGGTTTGGAGTATTTTGAAAGCGCACAACACATTGCGCAACAGGCCGGGCAGTATCAGGAAGCTGTGCTGTACAACGCTGAGCGGAATTTACGGACAGGTGAATATAAATATGCACAGTTAGCGCTTGAACAAGTGTTACGCGGCAACAACCCTGAACACGTAAAGGCTAAACTTCAGCGTAAATTGAATGAAGTGAAAATGGCAAAAAATGAACTGAATTACTTAAAAAAGTAGTTATTTATTAAGTAATTAGGCTAAACACCTGTTCCAAGAAACAGGAGGCAACCTGTATAACCGTAAATCATCAGGGTTTTCAGCGACATATACACTAAGCCTATAGATTTTTTTGCGCCGTAGTTCATGTTGTTGTAAGCTGTACTTCACAAATTTGATTTATCGCAATCATTGATGAGTATCAATCACTCCAACACTGGTTGATTTTAGCCAAGTCGTAGCTGGCATTGACGGTGTTGTAGATCAAACTTTATAGTCTGAGAGGAGGGCTAATATATGCGGAAATTCTTTCGCATGCTGACATTGTCTGCATCAGTAGTAACACTTGCTGCTATTGCCGGAATGTCTGCATCTCACGCTGCTGATGAGGCAAAAGTATCTGAAGAAGCATTGGCAAAGGGCAAAGAGATTGCCTTTAGCCAACAAACAGGTAACTGCCTGGCCTGCCACATGATCACCGGTGGTGAACTACCTGGCAACATCGGCCCGCCATTAATCGCCATGAAGGCCCGCTTCCCTGACAGAGCTGTCTTGCGGGAGCAGATTTATGATGCACGGATTAAAAACCCGATGACCATCATGATTCCATTTGGCCCGCATCAGGTTCTTTCTGAGGAAGAAATCGATCTGGTGACCGATTATATACATACTTTGTAAACAAGATTCTAGAGAGGAAACTTATGAAACGTAGAACATTTCTGCAAGGCACATTAACTGCCAGTGCAGCTGGCCTGGCTGCTGGTGCCGGTCTGCTAACTCCGGGTGCTGTCATGGCTGATGGTCATGGTGGTGGTGATATGGCAGCAGCTTTTAAGCTGGACAACTATGCTGCTGCAATGGAGGCCATTGGTGCAAAAGATGCTGCCGAATCAGGCGACATTAAAATCAAAGCCCCCGAAATTGCTGAGAACGGCGCGGTTGTGCCGGTCACTATTTCCACCGAAATGGAAGGTGTCACTCAGATTGCAATGGTCGTTACTGAGAACCCGACACCACTGGCAGCGGTTTTCAATATGACTGAAGGCGCTCAGGCGATGGCTTCCACCCGCCTGAAAATGGGTAAAACGTCTGATATGGTTGCCGTCGTTACAGCAGGTGACAAGAGCTTTATGGCGAAACAGGAAATCAAAGTCACTATCGGCGGCTGCGGCGGTTAATTCAGGAGAATAGACATGGCAATTAAGTTAAAAGCTAAAGAGAAAAAAGGTGTACTTCAAATTAAAGCCTTGATGAATCACCCTATGGAAACCGGCCAGCGCAAAGATAGCAAAGGCGAGAAAATTCCGGCACATTATATCAGTGACGTCGTGATTCAGGTCAATGACAAAGACGTGATCACTGCTAACTGGGGTGCTTCTATTTCTAAAAACCCGTATCTGTCAGTTGAGGTTGCCGGTAAGAAAGGCGACAAAGTCAAGCTGAGCTGGACCGACAATAAGGGAGAATCTGATTCTGCGGAAGCCGAAGCCGGATAATCACGTAGAATGAGGAGGAGGGTTCTATGAAAAAACTATCTGTAGTACTGGTTACTTCTGCGCTATTGCTAGCTGTAGCAGGCACCACTTATGCAACACCTGAAGAGGATCAGGCAACACTGAAAGGCTTATTCATGAAGAAATTCAAGGATGTCGAGGAATCCGCATACGGCGATGGTGCCTATGTTTTCCGCGAGGATGCCTATGAGCAGTTCAAAGAAATCGAAGCAGATTTTCCGCCTTATGAGGATCAGATTACCGAAGGTGAGGAAATGTGGAACACCGCATTTGCTAATGGCAAAACTTATAAGGATTGCCTGGGTGAAGTAGACACAGTTCGTGCCCAATACCCAAAGTATGACGAGGAAAATGACACTATTCTGACATTGGAAGGACAGATCAATGCCTGCCGTACAGAGAATGGTGAAAAACCGCTGAAATGGAAGAAAGGCCCGATGGCCTCACTGTCCGGCTATATTGCCGATCAGGCCGAAGGTCAGAAAATCGACGTTAAGATTCCTAACGAAAAAGCAGAGGAATGGTATGAAAAGGGTAAAAACTTTTTCTATGCCAAGCGTGGTCAGTTGAACATGTCTTGTGCAGACTGCCATGTAGCTTATGCCGGTAATCGAATTCGTGCGGAAATTCTCAGCCCGGCCTTTGGTCAGGTCACTCATTTCCCGACTTATCGTGCGAAATGGGGACAATTAGGCACATTACACCGCCGTTATGGTGGTTGTAATCAGCAGGTTCGTGCTAAAGATTTCAAAGCCCAAAGCGATGAATTCAAGGCATTAGAGTACTTCCATACCGCCATGTCTAACGGACTGGAATGGACAGGCCCTGCTTTCCGTAAGTGAGTTGATAAAGTGACAAAATACGCATGCAGCAGTTAATTCAGCATGCTACCTGAGCAACAGGGAAGGCCCGGATGGAGTGAATTAAACCCACACCAGCGGGCCTTTTTATTGAGCAATACTGTCTTCCAACAACAAACCGGAAAACTTCTCCCGGTCAGGCTCACCCAACCGCCCTTCCAAGGCATATTCATCTGTCAAAGCACCCAGAAAAGCTAATACAGCATCTACCTCAGACGCTGCCAATGCTATTTTCTGAATAGCCGCTGATGCGCGTATTTGTTGCTGTTCCTGCTTATCCCACTGGATCAAAAAATCCTGATTTTCCACCGCATCAAACTTAGGCAAAATAAGCTGTTCCGGCGTCCAGCGTTCTAGTGCACCCAATGGATCAAGGTGATGCTCAACAATACCGCGTAAATCCTTATAAGCACCGTTATGCCCATAGGGTGCAGTCGCAGTAACATTACGTAATGAAGGCGTGCGAAAACGATAAGCATCTTCAGGCCGGTCACTCTCATTAATCCGCCCCCTGTCCCGCGCTTTAAAATCAAATTGCCGTGTCCGCCCGGGGCCAAACTGCGGTAATGCAATGCTGTGAAACTGATGATCCGTCTGTAACTGACCGGCATGGCAGGTCGCACACTGTGCCTTGCCATAGAATAGTTTCATACCTCTCAGTTGTCCGGTATTCAAAGCAGACTCATCACCACGCAAATACGCATCAAACGGGCTATTCAACGTCCGCCATTCCGCATTCATAAAATCATCCAATGCATTAGCGATGTGATGAATTTTTATATCACCGCCCTGTGCTATATCATCAAATGCCGCCATAAATTGCTGTGCATACACCGCAACACCCTGTACCCGTTTCGCCACCAGCGCCCAGGCATAGTCAAAGCGCCGGTTACGCGCACCGGCTATCTCATTCTCATCGACATGACCGGCCATTTCCGGCTCAGAAATCAAAGGAAAAACAGCCTGAGCAGCCAGCACGCTCTGCAAGCCTTCCGGCAGGAATTCTAAAGCGGGTGAGTTAAAGCCTTTATGAAATTCATTGTCAGCATCCACACTCAAACGCCCATCATGAAATAGCATTTGAAACTCTGTTGCACCCAGATTAAATAAAGCCGGTGCATTACGCTGAATGCGGCGTGTAACGGCTGATTCGCCTTCGCCCGGCGTACGCTTCACACCCAAACCAACACCGCCCTCCCCCAAACCTAAAGACAAACCATCGGCACTGGCTAAACCGTGATGATGACAAGTCGCACAGGCAATATTCCGGTTGCCACTGAGTAACTTATCGTAGAATAATAACTGCCCCAGCCGGGCGCGTTGTGGTGAAAATGGGCGAAAATCAGATTCACTCACGGCGGTGGGTAACGGTATCATGGCAGGGTCATCAGCCAGCGCAGGATTCATCAATAACATGAAGAAACTAAGCATATACATAAAAATACCAACAAGATATTTAACCAGCCTCCGCGTCCTATTATTAGCTATCAGCCTGAGCCTGATGACAGGGACTGTCTCTGCTGATATTGAGCACGCACGAGCGCTAATGAAAGCCGGTAAGTTCAAAGAAGCCCGCGAAGCATTCTTACCTGCCGCACAAGCTGGCAATGCAGATGCTGAAGAACTCATTGGTGTCATGTATGCCATGGGACTGGGCGTCGAACGTGACGACCGCCGCGCCTTTGAATGGTATTTA
>CACVAV010000397.1:0-9378 GCA_902727945.1 uncultured Thiotrichaceae bacterium
GATGCACCGCCCGCTTGCTCAATAAGCATACTCATCGGGCTGGCCTCGTACAACAGGCGCAGTTTGCCTTCTTTACCACTGGCGCGGAGTTTCTCATCAGTCGGGTACATGAAAATACCGCCACGCATCAGAATACGGTGTACTTCTGCGACCATTGAGGCAACCCAGCGCATATTGAAATTCTTACCACGCGGGCCTTCAGTGCCTTGCAGGCATTCGCTGATATAACGTTGTACCGGTGCGTCCCAATAACGTTGGTTTGAGGTGTTGATGGCAAATTCTTCTGTGTCTTCCGGGATCTGGACATCCTGACGGGTCAGAATAAATTCACCACAATCACGATCCAGCGTGAACATGTTTACGCCTTTTCCGGTGGTGATGACCATCATAGTCGACGGGCCGTACAGGCAATATCCGGCAGCAATTTGAGTCGTACCCGGTTGCATAAAATCAGCAGCTGTCGGATTTTCAATTCCCTTGGGTGCTTTGATAATAGAGAAAATAGTACCTACTGATACATTGACATCCATATTGGATGAACCATCCAGCGGGTCAAAGGTTACCATGTACGGGCCACGCGGCTTGTTAGCAGGCAGGTTATAAACCTCCTCCATTTCCTCGGAAGCCAGCGCCGCCACATGTCCATTGTTTTCAAGTGCTTCAATGAATACATCATTAGTGATAATATCCATTTTCTTCTGCGCTTCACCCTGTACATTTTCAGACCCTGCTGCGCCGAGTACACCTACGAGTGCACCTTTGCCGGTGAGTGCGGCAATTTTTTTACAGGCAGTGGAAATATCATTGAGCAGGCCGGTAAATTCACCGGTGGCACCGGTGTGATTACGCTGCTCAAAAATAATGTATTGGGTTAGTGTGGTGCCAATCTGATACATGCTTGCTACCTCAAACTATTAAACGTGGGTTGAAAGTGAGTTGTCAGGTTCTGTGACCAGCGGTTGAATCCTGACGGGAGGAGTGACGGATGAATAGTATCAGTTCGGGGTATCAGCAGGATATACATCTAAGGGCATAAAAAAAGACGGATCCGAAGATCCGCCAGACTTGCGAGGGAGTATTATAAATTTTGTTATGACTAATGAGTGTGTAGTATTAGTAAGTGTTATGTAGCGAGCTACATAGCTACGGCTTGTACTACTAAAGAGACTTGAAACTTAAAGTGTGTAGTATTTCGCTTAACTTGTCCTTCAGTCGTGTACACTCACAAAGTGGTTCAACATCAGCTAAACTTTTAACGAAATTATTTTGGGGGAGGATACTTTCTGAAAATAATTTAAAAAAAATTAAACCATTTACACTTTCAGGCCGACCCATATTATGAACGGACCAACCCGGCAAGGGAAAAACGAGATCACAGTCGATAAAACAAACGTTGACGATATTGAGCTATTAGCGAAGGTTGCCAAAGGTGACCGCGCTGCTTTTAGCCAGCTCTATCTCAAGTACCAACCGAAATTGATAAGTTACTGCGCCCGGACGTTACGTGATGACGTCGCACAGGCTGCGGATATTGTTGATGACGCGTTGTTTGATGTGTGGCGTTCTGCCGGAAAATTTGCGGGAAAGTCAAAAGTTTCGACATGGATTTACTCGATTACACGCAACAAGATGATTTCCTGGTTACGTAAAACCAGAGAAGTCACGCTTGATGATGAACGTATGATGTTAGACATGGCGGATACTGCTGCTACACCAGAAGAAACGCGTGAGCAGGAAGACATGAAGCAACAGTTGGTTCGTATGATGAATCATTTGACTGATGAGCATCGGGCCGTTCTCCGGCTGACTTATTTTGAAGATAAGTCGGTTAAAGAGGTCGCGGCTATTCTGGATATTTCAGACAATACAGTCAAGACACGCATGTTTTATGCCCGAAAGCGTTTAGGTCAAATGCTGGAAAAGGCGGGACTTATGCATTTTGAATTTTAAATGGTTGCTTAAATTATGAACTCGCACGAATCAGGCAATTTAGTTGACGAAGCTCGTTTATTAATGCCTTGGTACTTAACTAACAAGCTGTCGTCTGAAGAACAGCGGTTAGTGAATGAAGCGCTGGAGCAGTCACCGGAGTTACGCGGTGAGTTTCTGCAAGAAGAAAAAATGATGCGCTTGGTCAAGGAAAATAAGCGCTTGCTCGAGCTGACTGCGTTGGATACAACGGAGCAGCGACTGGATAAAATGCTGTCCCGTATTCAGCATGAAGAACAGCAACAGACTCAGATTGCGAAAAATACGGCTATCTCAAAGAGAAAAGAAAAAGCTGAGGGTTGGCTGGGGAAATTTTTCAGGAGTGGCTTATTTGGCAACGACTGGCTGTCTCCGGCTAATGCTGTTTTTGCCAGTTTGCTGGTCTGTCAGCTGGGTGTTATGGGATATATGCAGCTGTCATCATCCGCTCCTGAAGGAGTGGTATACGAATCAGCTTCCGTTTCAAAAGTGTCGGCTGGTCAGGCAGGTATCAAAAAATCAACGGTTACTTTTCTTGTGGAGTTTCAGGATGATGCGCCCCATGGTGAAGTGTGTGATTTCCTGAATACCTGGAGTGCGCGTATTGTTTCCGGGCCGGACAATCAGAATATGTTTTCGGTTGAATTGAGTACTGATTCAACCACTGACGTTGCTGCACTGGCTGATAACATTATGCAGCAGGCTACTGCTGGTAAAGCGCCGCTCTCGTTTATCGGGCCTCAGTTCCGGAAGTAACTAAATAGGCATGCAAAATTTATCAATGATTTTAAATCCCGGATCTTTTACAGAGTGGATTTTGTCTGCTGAAGATACCCGTTATGCTGCTTATTGAGTACAATTTTGGCTATGCTTAACAAAACTCTTGCTTCAGGTCATATTGCCTTATCAATAATACTGGGGGCGTTTTTGATGCCCCCGGTTGTTTATGCTCAAAATAAAAACACGACGAAGCAGCCTGCTTCCTGCCAGGCTTCTTCTCTCTGGTGCGTTCCGGCTGCCAAACAACCCAAAAAGCCTAGACGTACGGATTTTGTTAAAAATGAGTTGTTAATACTGCATGATGCCAGCCGGCCCGGAAATTTTGCTGCGCCCATATTAAGAAAATATAACCTGCGCGAAAAGGCCAGTGGAAAGCTGAATGCGATTGGGCAGACACTTATTACTGCCGGAACGAACGGACAAGATCCATTGGCGCTGGTGGATGAGATCAAGACTAAAGAAAGGGGCGTTGATGCTGCTACCAATAATCTGTTTTTTACCACAGCGGTTGAACAAAAGGGGCGTCGCAAAAGTTACCCTCTGGCGTTGACAGGTATTGAGGCTGCTCACCAACATACCAAAGGTAAGGGTATTAAGATTTGCATGATCGATACTGCTATTGATGTGAATCACCGTTCGTTAAATAATTCGCATGTGCAAAGTTTTCAATTGATACCCGGAAACAGTAAAAGCACTCAACAGCACGGTACTGAAGTAGCGGGTGTGATTATTAGCCAGAATCCGCGCATAGGCGTGGCACCTGAAGCCACCTTGCTGGCAGTGAGCACCTTTAGTGATGATCCGAAGACCGGTGAACGTACCAGTAATGCTAAGTTGGTTGCACAGGCGCTGGATCTTTGCATTCGGCAGCGAGCCGACATACTGAATCTTAGTTTTGCTGGCGGCCAGGATGTGCTGGTTGATAAAATGATCAGAAAAGCGATTGCCCGTGGTATTGTTGTTGTTGCCTCTGCGGGCAATAATGGCCCCGGAGCCAGCCCGGCCTATCCTGCTGCGATCCCTGATGTTATTGCGGTGACTGCTGTGGATCAGGCCGAAAACATTTTTGGTCAGGCTAATCGTGGTTCTTATATTGACCTGGCTGCCCCCGGTGTTGATATTTTAACGACTTCGCCACGTGGCTCCTTTAACCTTTCCAGTGGTACGTCTTTGGCGACTGCACATGTCAGTGGTGTGATTGCTTTATTGATGTCGATGAACCGTCAGGGCTTCAGGCCAGCCATTCTGGAAAAAACAGCGATTGATCTTGGTCGTAGCGGGCGTGATACTGATTTTGGTTATGGTTTGGTGAATGTTGAAAAGGCATTGCAATTCAACAATCTGAACTGAACTTCATCTCACTTCATCAATTTCGCAGTGCTGACGATCAGGCCTCTGTTCCCAACCAATCTCTGGAGTGCAGGAAACCATCGTACAAACGTGCTTCTTCTGAGCCAGCTTCCGGTGACCAGTTATAACGCCATTTAACCAGCGGTGGCAGTGACATCAGAATCGACTCTGTGCGTCCGCCGGATTGCAGACCAAATAAAGTACCCCGATCAAATACCAGGTTAAATTCAACATAGCGGCCCCGGCGGTAAAGTTGAAAATCGCGGTGTTGTTCAGTGAACGGTGTGTCTTTGCGGCGGTTCATTATCGGGCGATAAGCCTTGATATAATGATCACCCACGCTGCGCATGAAATCGAAAGATGTTTCAAAACCGGCTTCATTCAGATCATCAAAAAATAATCCGCCCACACCACGTGTTTCATTACGGTGTTTCAGGTAAAAATACTCATCGCACCATTTTTTGTAGCGCGGATACACATCATCACCGAAGGGAGTGCAGGCTGCCTGAGCGGTTCTATGCCAGTCAACACAGTCTTCTTCAAACGGATAATAGGGCGTTAAATCAAAACCACCACCAAACCACCAGACCGGTTCTTCACCTTCTTTCTCTGCGATAAAAAATCGCACGTTAGCATGTGAAGTAGGAATGAACGGATTATGTGGATGTATCACCAGTGATACGCCGACTGCCTGAAAATTGCGGCCAGCCAGTTCGGGCCGGGCGGCGGTTGCTGACGGTGGTAACTGATCGCCATAAACATGTGAGAAGTTAACGCCACCCTGCTCGATAACACTGCCGCCTGTCAGTACTCTGGTTCTGCCACCACCACCGGCTTCACGTTCCCAGTCTTCCTGTACAAACTTCCCTGTGCCGTCTTCAGCCTCCAGCTGAGCACAAATATCATCCTGTAATGTTAGGAGGTAATCTTTCACCAGTTCAATATCAGGATGAGACATGTTAGCTTCCGCGTATCTGAAAAGTGCTATATTGTAACTGAAATGATTGGTCATACCCAAAGAGAGGAAGACTTATGTTAGTTAAATTTACCAGTAAGTCAGCTGCCAGCGTATCGATGTTTGAAAAAGATGCTGTCCGGTTGATGAAGCTCATGGGTCACAGCGGTACGATTCCCAGTGCTGTCAGAGACAAGGATGTTGCTGAAAAATTGGCGACATTGGAAAGTGCGCTACAAGGAGACCTTACTGATTTGGTCGATGATTCTGCTCAATCCGAAGATGACGAACCACCGATTCCGATAGATCGCCGGGCTTATCCTTTGATTGAATTGCTGCGCACGGCTGCTGCCACTAAAGAAAATGTGTCATGGGATTACGCGAGCGGCGCATTCTGAGTAGGTTTTACGGGTTCCAGCTCATGAAATTCGACAGCAAGCGAAGGCCATCATCCGCTGATTTTTCAGGGTGGGCCTGAATCGCAAACACATTATCTTTGGCGATAGCGGAAGCGTAGCGGATGCCGTATTCGGTTTCGCCGCTGGTAATAGATTTATCCTGCGGATCAACATAGTAGCTGTGCACAAAATAAAACCGTGAGCCATCAGCGATGCCCTCCCAAAGAGGGTGGTCACTTTTATGCCAAATCTGGTTCCAGCCCATCTGTGGAATTTTGATGCGTTCCGCTGTGTCATGCACATTGCCGAAATAACGCACATTGCCCGGATAAACTGACATGCAGTCGATGCCATTATTTTCTTCCGAATGTTGCATCAATACCTGCATGCCCATACAAATACCCAGAAAGGGTTTCTCTTTGATGACTTCACGGATGACTTCATCCAGCTCCAGGTTTTGTAATTCGCGCATGCAGTCGCGGGCAGCTCCCTGACCCGGAAATACTACCCGGTCAGCTTTACGGATAAAGTCGGCATCAGCAGTGATGCGGGCAGTCGCACCTTCTGGTGCACTATGCTGGACAGCACGTTGTACGGAGTGCAGATTGCCCATATTGTAATCAACAATAGCAACTTGCATCACAGGCTACCTTTAGTTGACGGCATGATACCCGCCATACGTGGGTCAGGTGTCACCGCCATACGCAGCGCACGTCCGAAGGCTTTGAATACTGTTTCAGCAATATGGTGTGCGTTGCGGCCTTGTAAGTTATCGATGTGCAGGGTGATCAATGCGTGATTGACGAAGCCCTGAAAGAACTCATGGAACAGGTCAGTATCGAAACTACCGATGTGTGAGCGTTTATAGTCAGCACGATGTTCCAGTCCCGGTCGTCCGGAAAAATCAATCACAACACGGGATAAAGCCTCATCCAACGGCACATAAGCATGCCCGTAACGACACAAGCCCTTTTTGTCACCAACAGCCTTAGTGAAGGCTTGTCCGAGTGTGATGCCAATATCTTCAACGGTATGGTGATCATCAATCTGATTATCACCCTCACAAACGATGTCGATATCAATCATGCCATGACGGGCAATCTGATCCATCATGTGATCCAGAAACGGCACACCCGTAGAGAAGCTGGATTGTCCACTTCCGTCAAGATTGATAGAAACCTTAATGCGGGTTTCGAGCGTATTACGTTCAACAGTGGCAATGCGGTCGGTCATTAGTTTTCACAGTGGTTTGTCAGAAAACTGAAATATACCATCAACGGTGGCTAATGAGCAGTATGACCTGCGTATTTATCAGGTATCAATTTTTAGCTGCAGGTTTTCAATGCGCATGACTATTTTGCCGTTTAACAGATCGGCGAATACCTCATTCATTAAACTGCCACGCCAGTCATCGGACAGATTGTCCCGGCCCTCTGAGAGCATTTTTTCAACCTGACTGCGGGTAGCAATCATTTGCGGGGAGATATTATTTTCCCGTGCCTGCTGATTAACTAAGACCATTAACAAGTCCGCGACCAAGGCTAATTGTGCGTCCAGCTTACGTTTTTTAGGTAATTCCGGCCATTCTTCACGCGGTAGTGCCTGACCTTTTTCAATCAGAGACAGCCAGAGTTTGCCATTGCGGGTGATTTGTTCAGGCTTCAAGCCCCGGACTTGTTGGAAAGACTCAAGGTCAGCTACTTTCATGCGCACAATATCAATTAATACTTCATCAGACAGTAACCAGCGGCGCGGCAGGTCTTTTTTAATGGCTTGTTCTTCACGCCAGGCGGCCAACTCCCGTAAAGCTGTTAGCTGTGCAGGTTTCAGTAGATGTACGCCCTTAACACGTTTCCAGCAACCACGCGGATCAGGTTCATATTGTGTGGCATCTTCCAGGTGGCTAAACGATTTTTGTAGCCAGCTCAGACGGCCTGACTCCTCCAGTTGCTGTAGTAGCATAGGGTACATGTCACGCAGATAAGTGACATCGCCAATAGCGTACTCCAGTTGCTTCTGGCTGAGTGGGCGGCGTGACCAATCCGTACGTGATTGTGACTTGTCCAATTGCACACCTAATAGCTGTTCAACCAGTCGCGCATAACCCATCTGATCACCCAGGCCTAATACTGCTGCCGCGATTTGGGTATCGAAAATGGATGACGGAATGGCGTCACTGAGCTGATAGACGATTTCAAGATCCTGCCATGCCGCATGAAAAACTTTGACCATCTCTTTGCGGTATATCCAGTCAAAAAATGGACTGAGATCTTTAATAGCCAGCGGATCAATACAAGCCTGAGTGGTTTCGGTGGCCACTTGAATCAGGCACAGTTTAGGAAAGTAAGTCTTTTCACGAATGAATTCGGTATCCAGCATGACCCACTTTGCTGAGTCAACACGTTCCAAATAGCCGGACAAAGCTTCACTGTTATCAATGTATTCGAACATTTATGTATTCTTCTGGTTGGATGCATTCATTATACGCGCATTTCTACTGTGAAAGTCGCAGACTTTCATGCTTGGGGTGCATGTGCGTTAGCATTAAATGTATGTTAGTAAATTATAATAAAATAATTTCTTTAGAAACAAAAGCTTATTGACTTAGCAATATAATTAAGTAGACTGGATTTATGATTCGATAATTACTATTGAATCAGCTTATTCCTCAACCGCTAGTGAGGATGCGTTACAGCTTAGGGAGTTAAGATGTGACGATTTTTTAAAGGCCTGTACTCTTATCGGGTCAGGCCTTTAATTTTTCAAAAATGCTGCGCCTCAAAACACTTGCTTACACTCACACAATATTGCCGTTACTGTCCCGATAAAAAAGCTTCGATTGCGCCTGAAACTAACTGTGCCGTATTGTTTAACGAGTTGCTCAGGTTAATGCCTTCGATCAGGCTGTCATTGCGTAGCCCCATCAGGTAACGGGTAATTAATAAGGCATCTTTGTTGCGGGTGCTCAGGCCATCCTGATCAATATCTATATTAGCCGTTGCAGCAGCGATGCGATCTTCTAATGCCGCAATATCAATAGTCTGATCAGTAATGCCTGTGAGTAAAGCTGCTCCACGGATACCCTCCAGATAGCGCCCCAGCAGAACACCATCTGTCAGGGCCTGTAAACTGCCACTATTATTCAGTAAGCCCTGAAGTGGTGTTGATAGTGTTCCCAGCCAATTGGAAATATAGGGATAAAACCGTTCCAGCCTGGCATATTCATCAGCTTCATCAGGCGTGATGCAACTGGATGAGCCACCGACCAGATTACCTTTTAGTAAGCGCTGTCCGTCTACAGTAGCCCATACCCCGGAGCCACTGCTTCCGGGAGAAGTGATACCCTGATCCCAATGGACTTGAAAGAAATCGCCGAGCGGGTCATTGTAAACAATATAGCCACCGGTTGTGCCGCTGAGTCTGGCATAGTTGCTGAAAGTTCCGGCTGCAAACTGTTTGGGGTTTCCCAAGCCGTGATGAATGCCTTTCATGTCATCCTGAGCCTGGACTGATTCCAGTGACCAGCCCGACATTAATGTGCCTGCCGGTGGCGGGTTATTGATCTGAACCAGTGTGCTATCCAGGCTGCCCTGACTGTGCAACAGTGTGGCTCCTCCGGAAACTTGTACTGAGCTGGCATCGTCAGCGCCGCAACTGCTTTCGCGGTTTAACCAGAAAAAATCCATACTGGCTGCGCTACTGCTGTTATCAATACAATGCGTGGCGGTCAGGAAATAGGGAATCTGGGTACCGGTATCCATGTCAGCCATCAGCGTGCCTGAACACAAATACGTATTCCCGTCTGATTCGGTATAGATATAACGGGCAACGGCTTTTGCAGTTTCCTGCCACACTGCCGGTGCACAGGCGATACTGATGTCACAACTGCTGAAAGCCTTGGTGGTGCCGGATTTAAACTCAGATTTA
>CACVAV010000397.1:9478-13157 GCA_902727945.1 uncultured Thiotrichaceae bacterium
AGTGTTTTCCTTTGACTGAGGCTGAGCGGTAACCTTAAGACTGATGCTGTTGATGCAGCTGCCGACTTTTGCTGAGCAGGCCGGAATACCTCCGGGGGAACATTGAGGTTTTGTGCTACAGCCATTCCGGAGAGTAACAATAGCAATAACAATGTAGAGAAACACTTCAAGTGACGGCGGGTTTTCATGATGCTTGCCTCGTCTTTCTGACACGTAAGCGGCGTGTTGCAAAACTACTTAACAGAAAGCTCATCAGTAATAACATCCATTGGCTGCTGCCAGGTACCGGCTGAACCTGTTGATGCGATAGTCGGGTTGATGGCTGTCCGGCATTGACTGGCAGGTTGGTATTCTGGTTGAGTTCATCATCCTGAATCGTCAGTTGCAGATTACTGCTATTGCCACGTTGGTAGTTAGCCGATGCAGCAATACTGATATTCAGTGTTTCATCGGCTTCCTGCTCAGCATCATCTTTTACGACTAATACGGCATGTGCCTGTGTTTTTCCGGCCGGAATGGTAATGGACTCAGGAAAGGTATGCAGGTCACGGTTGGTATTGGCTGTGCCATCTAGCTGAATGATCACCTCAAGCGGCTGGCTCAGATTATCCGGAGTGCGCGTTACATAAAGTAGCAGACTGCCGCCTTTGCCCTCAGTAACGGACAGCTTGCTAACAGAAAGGTTAACTTCAGGCAGCCCTGAGCTGAGGTCTTCGCTATTGATAGTGATAGTTGATGCGGAGTTAGTGGCTAATGAATAATCATCACTGGCTTGCAAAGACAAGGTGAGAGTTTCATCTGTTTCCACGCTATCGTCATCAATAATAGTCACCGTCAATTGCGTGGTGCGTTGCCCGGCGGGAATAGTCACGGTTTGGGATAGTGGCGTAAAGTCATTTCCGGAGGTAGCTGAACCGGTCACAGTGTAGTTAATGACTAAATCATTACAGCCCGCCGGGATTTGTTGATCAGTTTGAAAGGTGAATGTTGGTGTGACTGATGCAGTCCCGTTTTCATCAACCAGGGGTGTATTGGTGGTCACTGATACGGATGGTTTTCGGCATAGCTGTAACGATGTTGACTGGAAATTAGTATTTTTAGCCGTGGCAGAGGCGCTAATGTTGACAGTGGTTGAGGTGCTGAGATTATTGTTTATATCGAATTGTATATCCAGTAGTGGCAGGGGTAACAGTCCGGTACCGGGCCATTGTGCATCAAAGTCTACCCAGCCAATAACAAAAAACCGATCCGTTAGCGGGTCATTATCCAAATCTTCAGTATCATCTGTTAATGGCCCATAAGGCTGCAATGCGTTGGGGTACAGGCTGATATTATTGGGGGTAAGCAGGCTTGAGTTGAAATGTATGCGTAAACCAAGCCCGGTTTCAGTGGCTGTTTCCGGAGCAGTTACCTTATATTGGGCAGTGATATTTACAGTATCACCTGCTGCGACAAAAGAGGAGCTTGTCGCCAGCGATACCATCTGGTCAGCCTGAGCTGTGCAGCAAAGTCCCGACAGGGCTACGCTCTGGCATAGCACCAGATAATATTTATTCATGCCAGATTATTTTCATTTTTATGGTGAGGCGGCAGAACCTGAAACAGGTTCATAAAGTCCACTAATTTTAACCACTGTGGCAAGTACGCATGCAAAAGTTATCTAAGGTTTGGCATGCTGCTTAGTGATTAAAATTAGCAGAAGTTGTATGAATAAACAAATTTATTATAGATAAACGTAATAAATGGCTTAAGTTTGGTCAGGATTCAAGCGCTTCCCAGCGCGCAAACGTCTGTTCCAGTTCCTGTTCCAGTTTGGCCAGCGTATCTTGTGTGGCTGCGATCTCATCCTTATCTTTTTGGTAGAACTCTGCGCTGCCCATACTTTCATGCATAACGCTGATTTGCTGTTCCAACTCTTCGATACGCAGGGGCAGTTGTTCCAGATCACGCTGATCTTTGTAACTCAGTTTAGGTGCTTTCGGTTTTTTTGCAGCGGCAGCAGGTGGTGTGTTGGTCTCTGCCGCTTTCTTTTCAGTGGCTGCTGTTTTTGCTTTGTTAGCCGTCACTGTTTTTGGATCAGGACGTTGCATCAACCAGTCGTCATAACCACCGGCGTAATCGTTGATTTCATCATTCTCAAACACGATGGAACGTGTCACGACAGAATTCAGAAAACTCCGGTCATGTGAAATCAGTAGTAAAGTGCCTTTGTATTCAATAAGTAGCTCTTCCAATAATTCCAGTGTTTCAGCATCCAGATCATTGGTCGGCTCATCGAGTACTAACAGGTTAGAGGGCTGAGCAAATAAACGTGCCAGCAGTAGCCGGTTGCGTTCACCACCGGACAAAACTTTTACCGGCTTCTGGATCTGCAGCGGGGTAAACAGGAAGTCCTGTAAGTAGCTGATAATATGTTTGCGTTGGCCGTTAACTTCAACAAAGTCGGTGGACGGCGCAATATTGTCACGCAGATTTTGTTCTTCATTGAACTGCGAGCGGTGCTGATCAAAGTACGAAATTTCTAATTTGGTGCCTTGTTTGACGGTGCCTGAAGCGGGTTGAATTTTTTCCAGCAGTATTTTGATCAATGTGGTTTTACCCACACCATTCGGGCCAATAATACCGATTTTGTCGCCACGCAAAATAGTAATGCCAAAATTTTTAATCAGGGTTTGATCACCAAAGCCATGGGTAAGCTTTTCTGCTTCGATGACCAGCTTGCCCGATGAGTCAGCGCGACCAATCTGGGCTTTCACCGTGCCTTGCTGTCTTCTGCGCTGCCTGAATTCTTCGCGCATGGATTCCAGTCTTCTGACCCGGCCTTCATTACGTGTGCGTCTTGCTTTAATGCCCTGGCGAATCCAGACTTCTTCTTCGGCCAAACGTTTGTCAAACAGGGCTGCTTGTTGTTCTTCTGCTTCCAGTGCGGCCTGTTTGTTCTTCTGGTATTTAAGGAAGTCACCCGGCCAGCTGGTGAGTTTGCCTCTGTCCAGTTCAATAACCCGGGTTGCCAGTTTTTGTACAAAAGTACGGTCATGGCTGATGAATAATAAGGTGCCCTGATAAGAACCCAGGAATTTTTCCAACCACTCAATAGCCGGAATATCCAGATGGTTAGTAGGCTCATCCAGTAATAATAGATCAGGCTCACCGACTAAAGCCCGTGCCAGTAATGCCCGCCGTTTCCAGCCACCGGACAGCGATTCAAATTTCACCTCGCCATCCAGTTGCAGACGCGACAGCACTGAATCCACCTGCCAGGTTATTTGCCAGTCTTCCTCATCATCAGCGACGACCATGCCCTGGGCAACAATATCGAAGACGCTGATGTCATCACCATGCGGCACGTCCTGTTGCAGCCGGGCAATTTTCAGATCAGGGGAATGGATGATTTCACCATCATCTGCCAGCACTTCGCGGCAGAGTAGTTTCATCAGCGTTGATTTGCCGGTACCGTTACGCCCGACCAGGCACACGCGTTCGCCGGGTTCGATTTGTAAATCAACGCCATCGAATAAACGGTTATCACCGTTCTCAAGAAAGATATTTCGCAGATGTAATAAGGCCATGCAGCGGATTATCGCAGTCAGCTTGCCGGATGGCTAGCCTCAGTTGACAGATCCGGTGTTTTATTTGCTAAGTTTGATTCGGCTAAATGCTGCGCTAACTTTTTTGTATG
>CACVAV010000398.1 GCA_902727945.1 uncultured Thiotrichaceae bacterium
CGGTTCAGATCCAGACGTACATCACGTCCGGTGGAAGCCAGTGAGGCAAAGGTGAAACGCACCGCATCGGTACCATAAGCAGAAATACCTTCCGGAAACTGCTTACGGGTGGCTTTTTCGATTTTCTCAGCCAGATGCGGTTGCATCATGCCACCAGTGCGTTTTTCTACCAGTGCTTCCAGATCAATACCGTCGATAATATCCAGCGGATCGAGTGTATTGCCCTTAGATTTTGACATCTTCTGGCCTTCAGCATCCCGCACCAGGCCGGTGATATAGACTTCATCGAAGGGAATATCCTGTCCGAATTTCACACCGAACATAATCATCCGTGCCACCCAGAAGAAGATAATATCGAAACCGGTGACCAATACGCTGGTTGGATACCATGTTTTCAGGGCATCAGTTTGTTCCGGCCAGCCCAGTGTGGAGAAGGGCCATAATGCGGATGAAAACCAGGTATCGAGTACATCATCATCCTGTTTCAGATTAATGTCAGCACTTAATGAATACTTCTCACGCACGGCAGCTTCATCATGCCCGACATACACTTTACCATTGTCGTCATACCAGGCCGGAATGCGGTGTCCCCACCATAACTGGCGCGAGATACACCAGTCTTCGAGGTTGTACATCCACTGATAATAGGTTTTGTCCCAGTTACCAGGCACGAATTTAATCGCACCGGATTCAACCGCCGCAATGGAGGGGTTCGTGATTTCTGCTTTACCGCCCGGACGGCCATCCGGCTGTACATCACGGGTCAGGTCAACATACCACTGATCAGTCAGGTAAGGTTCAATCACTGCCCCGGAACGGTCACCACGCGGCACCATCAGCTTGTGTGCTTTGATTTCATCCAACAGGCCGAGCATGTCCATATCCGCCACAATCTGTTTACGCGCATCATAACGATCCAAGCCCCGGTATTTTGCCGGTGCTTCGTCATTCAGACTGGCATCAATAGTGAAGATATTGATCAGCTCCAGGTTATTGCGTTTACCGACCTGATAATCGTTAAAGTCATGCGCAGGTGTGATTTTTACACAACCCGTGCCTTTTTCCGGATCAGCATGTTCATCGCCTACAATCGGAATCAGCCGATTCACCAGGGGCAATAAAATATGTCGGCCAATCAGGTGTTGATAGCGCTCATCATCAGGATGAACCGCGACACCGCTATCACCGAGCATGGTCTCAGGGCGGGTGGTAGCAACAATCAGGTAGTCTTCCGTAGCATTGCCATGACTGTCAGCAATCGGGTATTTAAGATGCCACATGTGACCGTCTTCTTCTTCGGATAATACCTCCAAATCAGACAGTGCAGTATGAAATACCGGGTCCCAGTTGACCAGACGTTTGCCACGGTAAATCAGGCCTTCATCATATAACTTTACGAATACATCTAAGACAGCTTCAGACAAGCCCTCGTCCATCGTAAAGCGTTCACGCGACCAGTCACAGGACGTACCAATGCGGCGCATCTGGCGGGTGATGGTGTCACCGGATTGTGCTTTCCAGTCCCAGACACGCTCCAGAAATTTTTCCCGTCCGAGGTCATGACGGTTCTTGCCTTCTGCATTAAGCTGGCGCTCCACGACCATTTGTGTCGCGATACCTGCGTGGTCAGTGCCCGGCTGCCATAGAGTATTGTCACCCTTCATGCTGTGGTAGCGGGTGAGAATGTCCATAATGGTATGTTGGAAAGCATGGCCGACGTGAAGTGTGCCCGTCACATTGGGGGGAGGCAGCATGATACTGTAGGGTTTACCTTCACCTTTGGGGGCGAAAAGGTTCTGTTCTTCCCAGAACTTGTACCAGCGTTGTTCGAGATCTTGTGGTTGGTAAGTTTTGTCCATGAGTCCGCGTCATTGATTCCGTGAAATAGCCGGATAGTATAACGCGAATTCTGATCACTTTAACATGGTCGAAAGTTCCCGAATGATGTCATGGCGGCTTTTATCGATCTGTCGTTCGTAATCTGTGCTCATTGAGCGTGTCTGGTCGGGTGTTTCTGTGATATCTGCGTCTCCGTCACCTGATTCCCGCTTCTCAGAGCGAATGGCATGAGCACGCGCTAATCCGCTGTATTCATCTTGCCCGGCAGCGGACTGAAGTTCAGCAATGCGCTCTTTCAGGCGTTTCTCAAAATTCTGCCGTTTTTCGCTGGATTCACCTGATTTGACCCGCTGAATAATATCAGGATCACCGGGGCGAACGAGGTCGGTGACTACCGGTACGCGGATCGTGGTATCAAAATCCTGTTGTCTGTTCATAATTTATAAAATTTATTTATTAAGGTAACTGCTACTAATTGCGTTATTAAGTATCATTCACAATTGATGGTAGTCCAGATTATAACCTCTGTCGCGGTAAAACTTGTAACGTTCACGACCAGCGTGCAGAATGCCTGGTTCTTGATCAAGTATTTCTGCCATACGCGCAAACCGGCCAAAAAATTCCGGCATTTCATTGGATAAATTAATCAGGAAATCACAATCTTCCATCGGCTCATGATCGTGCCCCAGCTGCACCCGCACGCCTTCTTCCTGGTTTGGCGCAAGATTATGGGGGATAAAACTCAGCTCGTTATACGTCCAGATCAACTC
>CACVAV010000399.1 GCA_902727945.1 uncultured Thiotrichaceae bacterium
TTCAGTTGCAGAATATCGACCTGATTACGCAAGGCTCTCAGCTCGTTTTCCGGCATCCGTGCATATTTGCGGATATTGGGTTTACCATAGCTCTTACGGCCAATAACCACTAGTTTCTGATCAGGTCTCAGGGCCAGATTCTTAATACTTTCCGGCAGGCGTTTTGCTGACCATTCTTTCCAGTTGGATGTCAGAATGACTACATCAGCTTCACTAATTTGTGCTTTAGCCTGTTCCAGTGTATCGGATTTGGCGCAAATGGAGGCATGACGTGAATCGCGTAAGCCGGTTATATTTTCAGCCCCAAGGTACATCTGACACACCGTCGGAATATAGCGGGTGCTGATCTGGTAACCGGACATTGAGCGGCTTTCCAGTATGGCGTTATAGAAATCCTGTGCGTGGCTGTCACCGATGAGAATCGCTTTTGGACGACTGTCTGATGCATTAAAAGGCTTTTTCATCTGTTTCAGAAAGCGTGCACGGACATATTCGCCGCTGGCTTTCGGGTCTGCTGCTTTTAGCATGTCGCTGCGGAAATCGGCTGAGGCGGTGGCGCTGGCCAGAAATGAAGCAGCCCCAAGCAGCAGAGTGATTAATGTTAGAGATGCGAATTGTTTGAGCGTAGTCATGGTGAGTCCTTTCCCCTTATGTTTTTAATATGATACTGATATTGACAGGAACTGTTTTGCGGGAGTTCCGTCTCTTTTCAGACAAATAGTGCGAATAATGTTAAGCAAAACGTGCCGGAATGCCTTCCAGCATGATGAATGCCAGTGCGATGAGTACAAATGCAATACTTCCCATCAATGCCATGATGAAAATCTGTTTGCGGCTGAAGTTCTGACGTTGGCGGAAAGGCCGTTCGACAAAGCGCCAGCTAATGAAAGCCAGACCGAATGTCAATACAGCTAATCCAGACATAATAACCAGGCCCGGCTCTTCTGCATAATATAACCGAGCGAAGGCAAACATAGGTTGGTGCCATAGATAAGCGCTGTAAGAAACCAGCCCAATGCCAACCAGCGCTGGAAGAGAGAGTAGTTTGCCCGTCCAGTTGCCTTGGTGGGCAAACAGGATGATCAGCGCTGTTCCCAGCACCGGTAAAATGGCATAGATACCGGGGAAGGGGATAGTGTCGTCCAACCAGAGTATGGAGAGCATCAATAACCCTAGCCCGGATAAGCTGAGTACCTGACTGAGTGTACCGGTGGGTTGTGGTTTGTTGCTCAGATATAAGGCACAACCCGCACCCGCCATTAATTCCCATACGCGGCTGGGTAGCAGGTAGAAGTTACCGGAGGCATCATGACGCCAGCCCCATTCTGCCAGGCCGAGGCTGATGACTGCGATGGTAGCGAGAATCGCTGTAACCCAGCGTAAACCCAGTTTCCAGCAGACTAATAATAGTATCGGGAATATTATGTAATATTGTTCTTCAACCGCCAGGCTCCAGGTATGGAGCAGAGGGATGAGTTCCGAATCAGTGGCGAAGTAATCGCTTTCCTGCCAGAACAGAATATTGGAGGCGAACACCATAACAGCGATAATGCTGCGTCCGAATGCGACCAGTTCATGTGGGAGTAGTAGCCACCAAGCGAGTGGCAGGCTGACTAATATGACAAAAAACAGCGCGGGCAAGATGCGTCTGGCGCGGCGCTCATAGAAACCGGAGATGGTGAAATCACCGGTTTCCAGCTCAGCCACTATGATCGAGGTGATCAGGTAGCCGCTGATAACGAAAAAGATGTCCACGCCGACAAAACCGCCGCTGAAGCCTTGGATGCCTGCGTGGAACAATATAACCGGAACGACTGCCAAAGCCCGTAAACCGTCTATTTCTTTTCTGTATTGCATTTTTTACTGGTACTGTCTTAATTAATGATCTGTGCAAGTTTGTTGCCTTTAGTCGTACTAAAGTTCATTATTTGTGCGGGATTTGTGCAAGCAATTAACTCCGGATTCCCACGCCACGGTTCAATAAAGACATGCTCAGCGTTGCCAGCCCGATTATAAAGGCAATAATAATCCCGTAGCTCACTGCAATCGGAATATCCGACACACCCAGTATCCCGAAGCGAAAACCATTCACCATATACAACACCGGATTCAGCATGGAAAAATTCTGCCAGAATTCGGACAACATGCTGATGGAGTAGAATACGCCGCCCAGGTAGGTGAGGGGGGTCAGTACAAAGGTCGGTACAATGGCAATGTCATCAAAGCTTTTGGCATAGACGGCGTTGATGAGTCCGGCCAGTGCGAACAGAGTGGAGGTTAGCAGTACGATGCTCACCATTACAAAAAAGTGTTCAATGCTCAGGTCGCTGAAAAAGAGTGAGACCAGTGTGACGGCGATGCCGACGGTCAGGCCGCGTGCGACACCACCGCTGACGAATCCGGCCAGAATGACCCAGTTCGGCACCGGTGATACCAGCATTTCGGCGATATTGCCCTGAAATTTACTGCTGTAAAAGGACGAAACCACATTGCCGTAAGAGTTAGTGATAATCGACATCATAATCAGGCCGGGCACAATGAAGTCCATGTACTTGTGGCCGTCCATTTCACCAATTTGCGGGCCGATCAGGTTACCGAAAATGACAAA
>CACVAV010000400.1 GCA_902727945.1 uncultured Thiotrichaceae bacterium
GCTGATGGTTGGTCAGTGCAGGCACCTTTAAGCCGTTTTGATCTGAATATTGAAGAAGACCTGATTGAAGAATTGGCGCGGGTTTATGGTTACGATGCGATTCCGGAAGTGCTGCGTGCTTTAGCGCCGGTGGTCACATTACCGGGTGAGCAGCAGAATGGCCTTGCAACCCTGCGGCGGCCATTGATTGAAAATGGTTATCAGGAAGTTATTAGTTATAGCTTTGTGGAGCCGGAACTTGAGTTGACGTTAGACCCTGCGAGTGCTGAGATTTTGTTGGCTAATCCTATTTCAGCGGATTTAAGTCGCATGCGCACTACATTGTGGTCAGGGTTATTGCCTATTGTTAAGCATAATCTGAACCGCCAGCAGAATCGGGTGCGTATCTTTGAAGCAGGCCCTGCCTTCGATAAAAAAGAAGGTGAGATTACTCAGACTAAACGTATTGCGGGTGCGATCACCGGGATGTTATACCCTGAGCAATGGGATGCACCAAAGCGTAAAGTCGATTTTTTTGATGTGAAAGGTGATGTTGAGGCGATTCTGGGGCAGGCTTCAGCGCAGTCTTTCCATTTTTTACCGGTGGCTCATCCCGCATTACATCCAGGACAAAGTGCACAGATTGCAACTAATGACCGTGTGATCGGGTGGGTGGGCGCTTTACATCCGCGTATTGAAGCTAAATTGGGTTTGGGGCAGTCTGTGTATTTGTTTGAGCTGGATGTGGATGCGTTAACTGAGCGGAAATTACCTGAATATCAGGCGGTTGCAAAATTCCCCAGTATTCGCCGTGATCTGGCTTTGGTGGTGGATAAGTCGGTTTTGGCCAGCGCGCTGGATAATGCTATTCGCAGTGTTGCGCCGGAAGCGTTAACTCATTGGAATGTCTTTGATGTGTATACGGGTTCAGGTGTGGAAGAACATCAAAAAAGTGTTGCACTAAGCTTGATTTTACAAGACTTTTCACGCACTCTTGAAGACCAAAAAGTCAATCAGATCGTAGAAACAGTAGTTGCTTCGTTAAATGAAAATACAGGTGCTGTTTTACGATGAAGGAGAAAGAAAATATGGTGACTTTGACCAAAGCGGACATGGTCGAACATCTTTACGAAGAACTCGGATTAAATAAACGTGAAGCCAAGGATTTGGTCGAAATGTTTTTTGAGGAAGTCAGAGATTCTTTAGGAAAAGGCGAGAACGTAAAGCTATCCGGATTCGGTAATTTTATGTTGCGCGACAAAGCACAACGCCCCGGACGTAATCCCAAAACAGGGGAAGAAATTCCGGTGCAAGCCCGCCGTGTAGTGACTTTCCGACCGGGGCAGAAGTTAAAGCAACGCGTGGAGATATATGCCGGAAGCACTGATTCCTAATAGTGAGTTGCCTGCGATCCCTTCCAAACGGTATTTTACCATCGGAGAGGTCAGCGAGCTTTGTTGCGTTAAATCGCACGTATTACGCTATTGGGAGCAAGAATTCCCTTCACTTAAGCCAATGAAGCGACGCGGTAATCGTCGTTATTATCAGCTTGAAGATGTAGTGCTCATTCGTCAGATTCGTGGCTTGTTGTATGAACAAGGGTATACGATCAGCGGCGCTCGCCAGCAAATTATGGGTGGTGGTGCTGTGTCTGAGGAAGGTAAGACTACGACGGCAACAACAGTAGATGACAGTGTTATGAAACAGTTGATTGATGACCTGGAACAGACATTGAAGTTACTGCGGAGTTAATCTTTATATTGAGTTCAGAGGATGCATAAGGTAATCTTGCAGCCTCTTCGGTTCGGGGCGTAGCGCAGCCTGGTAGCGCACCACAATGGGGTTGTGGGGGTCGAGTGTTCGAATCACTCCGTCCCGACCAATTATATCTGACAGGCTGCCTTTTGGCGGCCTGTTTTCGTTTCCGGGTCAGAATTTTATTCATCAATTCACCAACAAGAGAGTCCGATATGAAAGCTATTGGTTATTTACAGTCACTTCCCATCGATCAGCAAGATGCATTGATGGACATCGAGCTGCCTATACCTGAAGCCAGTGGTCGTGATTTGTTGGTAAAAGTTCAGGCCATATCAGTCAATCCGGTAGATACAAAAATTCGTATGAGAGCCGCTGGTGAAAATGGTCAGCATAAGATCCTCGGCTGGGATGCCGTGGGTGAAGTGGTAGCAGTGGGTGATCAGGCCGAGCTGTTTAAGGTTGGTGATCAGGTGTGGTATGCCGGTGATATTACCCGTTCCGGCTCCAATGCGGAATATCAGTTGGTTGATGAGCGCATCGTTGGTATGAAGCCGCAGTCAGTGTCCAATGTTGAAGCGGCGGCTTTGCCACTGACCAGCATTACCGCCTGGGAATTGCTGTTTGATCGTCTGGATTTCACACCTTTATTACCCGCTGATTTAGCACCGGCAGGTCAGATTAGTAATTCAGATAATGCGCGTATCCTGATTATGGGTGCGGCGGGCGGTGTGGGTTCTATCCTGACTCAGTTAGCTAAGCAACTCACCCATGCCACCGTCATCGGCACGGCATCACGTCCGGAGAGCCAGGCTTGGGTCAAAGAGCTGGGTGCAGATCATGTGATCAATCA
>CACVAV010000401.1 GCA_902727945.1 uncultured Thiotrichaceae bacterium
CATGAGCATATTTCACCGCTCGTACGGGGTAATTTCCAAAAAATTGCGGTGCGGGTTAGCGCTCACCCTGTCTGCGAACAACTGTGCCAACGACTGGGACATCCACTTATTTCAACCAGTGCCAACATTACCGGAAAACCAGCAGCAACGACTGCTCAACAGGTAATCGAACAGCTAGGCCAACACGTTGATCTGATACTGGACAAGCCGTTGGGTGGACGCCTTCAACCCAGTGAAATTCGCGACGCATTTACTAATAAAATATTACGCGCAGGCTAATTAAAAATGGAACCGTTAAACGAACTACTCATTCGATGCGGGCAAGACAAAGATGCCAATGCTTTCCAGCAGCTTTACAAGCTCGCTTCCCCGCGCTTATTTGCACTCAGCAAACGCATGATGCGCGATGAAGTATTGGCGGAGGATATTCTTCAGGAAGCCTTCGTCAAAATCTGGAACAAAGCACCCTCTTTCGCCAGTGGCAAAGGCAGCGCCATGACATGGATGGGCACCATCGTGCGCAATCAGGCACTGGATAAGTTGCGTATGGCAAAGAGCCGTCCGGTGCTGGCTGATGAAGGCGACTATGAAACACTGGATTTTGCCACAGAAGAACTATCGCCGGATTCACTGAAAGCATTAAGTGATGACACGCAACGCCTGCTGCACTGCATGGATCACCTGAAGCAGGAGCAGCGGGAATGCATTATGTCGGCTTTTTATTATGGCCACACCCATGATGAGCTGGCCACAAAAATGGAGAAACCACTGGGAACCGTCAAGGCCTGGATCAGACGCGGCCTTGAACAACTACGCATGTGCTTATCAGTCAGCAGTTGAAATATCACTCACATCCCAGTGTAAATCCATCATCGGGTCAAAGTGAGTGATTTCACCGTCTGGCAACACCAATTTTGCGGGCGCAGCCAAAGCTGCCTCATTCCGGGTTAACTGTAACTTAGCTGTATTGACTGGCAAACCATAAAAAGCCGGGCCATGCAGTGACAAGAACCCTTCCAGTTTATCCAGCGCATTTTCCTGCTCAAACACCTCAGCTACCACCGACACGGTATTCGCCACATTAAAAATACCGGCACAGCCACACGCAGCTTCCTTCGCCCCATCAAAATGCGGCGCAGAGTCCGTGCCCAGGAAAAACCGCTGATCACCACTGGTCACGGCAGCACGCAAAGCCAAACGATGTGACTCACGTTTAGCCACCGGCAGGCAGTAATAATGCGGTTTAATTCCACCCACCAACAACGCATTACGGTTTATCACCAAATGATGCGGGGTGACAGTCGCCGCCGTATTTTCAGCACAGGACTGCACATAATCCACACCTTCTTTAGTGGTCAGGTGCTCAAAGACAATCTTCAGCTTGGGAAACTGTTTCCGAACCGGAATCAGCTTAGTCTCGATAAACATAGCCTCACGGTCAAAGATGTCGACATCAGCATCCACCACTTCACCATGTACCAGAAACGGCATGCCAATTTCTTCCATCACCGCCAGCACAGGATAAATTTTTGTCAGGTCTTTAACACCCGCATCAGAATTAGTCGTAGCGCCCGCAGGGTACAACTTAACCGCCGCTACATCACCGGACAGATAACCAGCTCTGACATCCTCAGCATCAGTTTGTTCTGTCATATAAAGCGTCATTAACGGTTTAAAGTGACTACCGGCAGGCAGTGCAGCAAAGATTTGCTCACGGTAATTCAGGGCATCAACAGTGCGTACAACAGGAGGCTGTAAGTTAGGCATGACAATGGCGCGTCCGAAATGCTGTGCGCTATAAGGCACTACCCGCTGCAACAGCTCGCCACTGCGCAGGTGTAAATGCCAGTCATCCGGCTGAGTTATGGTCAGACTATTACTAATACCCATGAATTGCTCCCGTCGTTAAAATTCCGTTCAGAATTCTAACAGGAAGCCGCATCAGGCGGTGGGGTTTCCCAGAAATATTTACAAGCTCAACTATTACTGCTTTAGTACAGAATGACGCAGCAAATTAAAACTCACCGCTTCCGTATTCTTCAGCACATCATCGTTTTCATCATGCAGCACCGCGAACAAGCTGTGTTTACCCCGGTCAACACTCTCCAGAGAAAATACCGTAGAGTCACCGTTAGCCACACGCTTGCCATCCAGATACACCACAATACCGTGACCGTCCTGCAAACCAGGCTCCAACTCAAGACGCACCATAATATTGCCATTATTCGCACGCACAGATGAATCTGCTTCGGGTGATGTGACAGCGAAACGCTTATATTCCACGGCTTGCACCCCGGTAGCAGCGTCGTCATCTTCTTCTTTGGCTTGTGCAGAATTAGCAACCCTGCCTTTTTCTTCACCATCGTCATAACTGTCCGCCACTGTGAGTGTCGGCAGCTCAACAGTCTGCGCCTTAGTCTGCTCCGGAGGGCTATCACCAAATACCGTACGGCCACTGGCATCTGTCCACCGATAAACTTCAGCGTTCAACACCGATGCAAACAAAAGCAGAATGGGGAAGATTATGGCTCGCAAAATGAAATCAACCGTAATGACACTATAGGGAATTTCATTCTAATCCGGG
>CACVAV010000402.1 GCA_902727945.1 uncultured Thiotrichaceae bacterium
GTGTTATCAAATCACGACTTCCGGTGGCCCGGCAGAACGCGCTCCCGGCCCTTTCTGCCCGAGAACGATTTCCGAAGCTGATGTTGATAATGTGGGCGCATGGTTTAACGTACAAAGCATTAATGGCGACGGTAGTGCGACCCTGACACCGGGTGATTTAGTCGATCTTACGGGTAGCTTTATCTCCAGCCTGCCTGCTCTTTATGATGATAGCAACTGGCAGCTTTACGACTCACAAACCGGTGATGTTCGTTACACCGGCACGCTGGAATCTTGCAGCGGCGCGGCGCAACCTAATGTTGAAGCGCAATATCAGCAGACTTGTGTTGAGTGTGAAATGGACTATCTCGATGATGACTTTGAAATCACTTACTTAATCCCGGTGACGCCTATCGCGGCCACTGCCGTTGAAGACCGGATTGCCTCAGTAGGTCTCGCGCTGGATGGTGCCGAACTCTCCGGCTCCGCACCGGTTCAGGATATTCTGAGCAATTACACGATTGCGGCATTCGATGATTGTGGCGGGCACATTAACCTGCACCAGGGTTATCACTACCATGCCACAACCGGCTGTACGGACACTACCAATACCACGGATGGCCATGCACCCTTAATTGGCTACGCTGTTGACGGTTACCCGATCTATGCTATGAAAGATGCCGGGGGCAATGAGGCAGAAGGGCTGGATGAATGTCGTGGTCAGACAGACGATACACGTGGTTACCACTACCATGCTGCCAGCGCCAGCGAGAACCGTTTCATTGGCTGTCTGACAGGTCAGTATGCTGCAACGAATACTGATACGGGTGGTGGTGAGCCTACTGGTGGCCCTGACTTCACTGCTGCTATTGCAACGTTGAATAGCATGGGATACAGCGTTACGCTGGCACAACTCGAAGCTGCGCTGGGTACACCACCTGACTTTACTGCGGCTGCAACAACGCTGGGTATTCCCTATGACGTTCTCGTTGCTGCTCTGCCAGCACCGCCACAGTAAAAGGAGTCTGGTCAATGACACCTAAATATACTCTAAAGAAAACGTTATTTGCGATTCCGGCAACACTCATTGTGCTACTCAGCGCCGGTTATGTTTATGCACATGCAGGCCCGGCCAATGATGCGGCGGTGACAGCTTGTGAGGAGAAGGAAAGATCACAATCCTGTGAGTACACGGGTGGTCATAATGACTTATACATTGGCTTTTGCCGATACCGGTTTATGACCGGTGATGAGCTGATCTGCGTGAGAACCGAGCCAATCCGCAAGGTTGATCCGGACAAGGATGAGTCTGCGGATGAGCACGGTGAGGCAAAGCCTGCGGAACCCGTATCGTAATGTACGTGACAAGTGGCTGGGTGTTTCTTTCTACCATCGCCTTTTTAGGCCGGATAGAATTAATCACCTGCCACAAAAAACGTCATTTTCCAACCTTCGCTCCCTTTATTAAACCCCATGCGGTAATCAATCGGAGAGCGCAGGTAACGGGTAGACACGTAGCCTGTTTTTTGATCATGCGCTTGTATTTTCTGCCAGTCCGGCGAAGCGTTTACACCTGTTTCTCGGATAGGTTTTACGATTTCATAAGAAATCTGGCGGATAACCTGGCTATCGAGTGAGGGCAGGGTGCGCATATTTACGCGTGAGCCGGTAATTGCGCCGTATTCAAAGGCATCGTATTGATCCGGCCAGTCAGTAAATAAGTAGGGGAATATCATTGATTTACTATTTTTAGAAACACCGCCCAAATCCAGTAACTCAGCCAGCGTTTTCCAAACAGCGGACTGCTCCGGGTTGGTGTGCAGTTCCCATAACTCCATAAAACCAGCGATACCATGATGCCCGCCAAAGCTGAATTTCCCTTGCTGATCTAACATTTTCTTCAGGGCAGGCAGGTCTTTGTTCTGAACCGCCTGACGAAAGCGTTTTACAAACTGCCGGGCATCAGCGCCATAGATGATATTTCTGGGTTTAATAATGTATTCGGCAAAGTCGTCTTCAGCAGCAGTGGCGGGAGCCAGAGGCATACTGAAAAGGAGGGTGAATAGTATGGAGCGCGTGATGGTGGTCTGGATAAGAGTCATGGATATTCCCTCATTGGGTGGTTGTGATAATAGTTCGTCGATAATGCCCCGGTGTCATACCCATACAGTGTCGGAACATCGCAATAAGCGCACTCATATTATCGTAGCCCAATATTGGTGTTTATACCTTTTTGCTATCCACACAATGGTGCTTTGCATTAATCACTGCCATACACATAGCCATTTTTTGCCCAACCGGTTCGCCAGCCAAACTGAAAAGCTGCCTTTAGCGTAGAAAATGTGAAGGTACTCGTCTCATTTTGTGGTGTCTGAGAAGTGACTGACTCTGCTTTAATGCCCGCAACTGCACTCGCTAACATCAGAAAAATCATTGTATTAATAATGAGCTGTTTCATGGTTGAAAACTCTATAGTAGGTGGTTTCGGTAAAGAGTAGTTTGGCGGGGAAACTTGCAGTCAATAGGGGGGAATCGTGCAGTATTTGTGTAGATGCCACGAAACAGGCATGAATGGGAATATTAGCCCTTCTGTTCACTATGATA
>CACVAV010000403.1 GCA_902727945.1 uncultured Thiotrichaceae bacterium
ATGGCTGGCATGGGTGATTTTTGCGGCCTGTTACGCCGGGGTGCATTACGGCATTCGGGCTTTGGTTTAGACGGGTGATGTTATCTGTAGAGCATGAGGGTGAAACGGACTGCTAAAATTACAGCCCATTTCATTCAGAAGTCAGGTGTTAAAGAACTGAATCAGTTCTTTTCCCGATAATCTGTGTGGCAAGCTTTGCAGGATTGTCCTACCTTGCCAAAAGCAGGTTTCAGTGCTGCCAGGTCACCACCATCAGCGGCAACCTTAGCCAGATTGGCTGCTTCAATTTTGAATGTTTCCATTTTTTCCGTGAAATCATCCATGTTTTCAGCAATTTCTTTTTTCGCGTCAGTTTCGCCTTCGTAGCTACCCTCAATAAAACCGTGAATAGGAAACTGGCTCAGTGCTGCAACGGCTTCAGCATTCTTGGTGAACGCCTCGGCATCAAATTCCATTTTGCCTTTAACCATCGCTGCCATCGGGCCAAAATGATGGCCGATCATCGTGAATGCACCCTGACGGTATTTGATGGCATCTTCTTCAGGTGTGTTCTTTGCCATGGCGTTGGCAGCGATGCCCACCGCCAGTGTAGTGGCGATGGTTAAGACAATTTTTTTTGTCGTTAAGTTTTTCATTGGTACTCCTTATTTTGTACGCAAGGATGGGAAATCGTGATTTTACCATTATCAAAGTGTCAGTGTAGTTGATCGAACGCATTTTGCGTATGAATTTTCATGATTACCAGTCTGCCTTTGGTGCCGGAGTCGCTTAAAATAAGTCCAATTCCAGCTCGCGGTAGACAAAGTCGATATTCTTTTTGTGATTCAGGTGGTACAACCTGATTTTCTCCCAATCTTTATAATACGTGTTATCCACGGTGGTCTGAAGGTCTTGTTCACCCTCAATGGCATCAGTCATATCTTTACGTAATCGCTGCATATAGTCTTTTGTCTTGCTGACCATCGGGAAGGGTGAGGTCTGTACGCTACCGTGGCCGGGCACCATCAGTTTTGCATCTTTAAACGTTTCCAGTAGCCAGGTTTGTGCGTCAATGGCTTTTTCCGAGCTGCCATCCGCCATAAAGGTGACGCGATTATTAAACGCCAGATCCGAAATCCACACAATATTGTCTTCCTTCTGGTGCACGATCAGGTCACCAAAAGAATGATGTGCGCCGGTATTATAAATATCAAACGTCTTGCCGCCGGTTTCCAGAGTTTGTTTTGAGTACAGTTCGCCGCCGACCATAATGTCGGGTTTCACTGGCTTGAAGCCGAGCATATCTTCTTTGATAAAGGTATTGCGGTAATTAACCGAGTGATCAATCCGGTCAGACTTAATGTATTCCATGGTGCCTGCGTGGCCGACAACGATGACACCTTTTTGTTCTTTAAAAGCAATAGCGCCATAAGCATGGTCAGGGTGATTATGTGTGATAATCAGGTATTTAACCGGTTTGTCGGTGACGGTTTTTATGGTGCTCAGAATGCGTTTACCCAATCGCGGGCTGCCCAGTGAATCAATCACTACTACGCTGTCGTCTGTCACTACGAATCCGGCATTACCGTTAAAACCGCGATTGTTCTCATCTACTTCAGCGATATTGCCGTAAAAGAAATAGGTGGAAGGTGCAATTTCATAATATTTCAGTGGCTCATCAGTGCTGGTTTCTGCACTGAAAGCAACGCTGGGCACTTCATCGGTATCAATAGCCAGTGCGGGGTACTGTGTTTCTCCAGCCTTTGTGCCAAAAGCATGATCGACTTCTTCACGTGTATAGTGCGTTTCAGTTTCGCCGGTTTGGTCGGCAGCAGATGGTGCTTTTTGCGCAAAAACCAGCCCGCCGTACATCCATAATGAAATGGCAATAAGGAATGAGTTGATAAGTGGTTTCATGCATTTCCTCCTGGTGCTTCCTCTATAACAAATAGAATAACCGAAATGGATACCAGAAAACATTACCCGTAGGAGGTTTTTTAGTCCTCCTCCTGTAAGGCTTTTTGTTGCGCTTTAATCATTTCCATTTGTACAACAGGCATCACCTCCGCCATATAAATTCCCATCTTGCTCATGGCTGATTTTGCTTCAGGCTGGCTATAAAAATCAGCTAATACGGCTATTTCCTTGGCAGTAAAGTGTTTGATGAGTGACTGACTCATGGTGTCGTTCAGTACTTCTAAATCAAGGTGTCTGGTGAGCATGGCGAGAAAAGATTCCCGTTCACTTTCCGGTAGCGCATTTTGGGTGCGCTCAGCAATATCCTGAAAAATTTCCCGTGCTGAATTAACTTCCAGGTAGCGTTCAGCTTGTGTCTTACGGTTTTCTAAGGTGTTTTCCAGAGATGTTTCTGTAGCGATAATGTGCTGAGAAAACAAAAGCGGCAACACGGCTAATATGGCTATTTTCATGGGGCTGGCTATGATTCCCTATTGGGGTAAGGTTATATATTGCTCAATTGTAGCCAAGTTTTTGTGGATGTGGGGAGATTTTTGGTTAACGCACCTGCCCCAACATAATAATCTCATGTTCTGTCATATCGCCTTCAGTATTGAAGTAAATGGCCTGTACCTGAGGGGT
>CACVAV010000404.1 GCA_902727945.1 uncultured Thiotrichaceae bacterium
ATTCAGAACCCGTCACGCTGGCGCAACTGCCCTGCTCATCGCCGGTCACCTTTTCAGAACGTCCGACTTCAGTACCACTCACCGCTCTGCCGCCGCCGGTAATACTGATACCGACTTTTGGCACATTCGGTTCGGGCTGAGTACCGCAGAAGGTTGCAAATTGTTCCGCACCCACGTACTCCGTTCCGGTAACAGCGCGGCAGGTACCGGACTCATTGCCGGTAACCGTCTGCGTCCGTTCAACCTGCGTTCCCGTCACACCCTGACCGGACAGTGTGGTTCCCGTTTCAACCTTGGGTGGTGCCTGAGTAGGGCGAACCCGGCCACTGGGACGTGCTGCCGGTGTATCGCCACGGCCTTTACTGGCCATCTCCTGGCGGCGTAATCTTGCCAGATCACGGCCACTGATTTGACCTGCTGCATAAGCCATGGCTCTGGCAACATTGCCCCCCCGTTTTGGCGCACTGGTTTTGCCCGGAATAGCCGCTTTACCGCGTGATGACAAAGCTTTGCGGCGATTACGGCACAGTTGGCGCACACTACCAAGATCCGGACCTAAAGCTGCCGGATTAGTATCGGCCAGCTCACACAGCACTTCCAGTTCCGTATCTGCACTATCAGCATCAGCGCCTGACATTTCAATGCCAGGGTCAGATGAGAGAAAAATACCTCCCAACGCTTCATCAGGCGCAGAAGCAGCTGCCTCTGTCTGAGCTTGTGCCGCAAAAACCCCGGATACTGCTACGGTACTGTTGCTAGCTGGAGCCGTGGCAGCAACGGCTGCTGCCCTTGGCCGCACACGGCGATGATTGGCACTGTTCAGTGCAGCCTGACGCCGGGCCTGTTGCGCCTGATGCTTCTTGTCAGCACTTGTTGATTGTGCAGGCATAGTAATTCCTCACTGGGGTGATTAAAATTACCCTCTGTAAACGACGAAGGCTGTTCCTTGACTCTGGGTGTAGTTGTCATACCCGATTAAGCGGATATGGTGATTCGGGTATTCCCGGTGACAAGCTTCCACTTCCGCCAGCACGCTGTCCACATTTTGCTCACCAAAAAAAGGAAGCTTCCACATAAACCAGTAGTTACGGCCCGCGCCCTGAGGCTCAACGTGCTCGACTGAAGGATTCCAACCCTGCGATATGATGTATTGGATCTGCGCACGCGTCTCTTCGGAAGTTAATGGAGGAAGGTAGGAAAACGTCTCAAACTTCAGTTCCTGCTTATATTCTTGTACGGCTGCCATCTTAATAACTCCTTGAAATATTTATCGGTTCTGAACATCAAGCTTGTCAACAGTGTCAAACTCAAACTTGATCTCTTTCCATGTTTCCATGGCAATTTTCAGTTCAGGGCTGGATTGCGCAGCTTTCGTGAGAATTTCCTTACCATTTCTCTCAAGCTCCACGCCACGATTCCGCGCTTCAACACACGCTTCCAGCGCCACACGGTTTGCAGCAGCACCCGCAGCATTACCCCATGGATGACCCAAGGTACCGCCACCAAACTGAAGGAC
Source organism: uncultured Thiotrichaceae bacterium (assembly GCA_902727945.1). Taxonomy (GTDB): domain Bacteria; phylum Pseudomonadota; class Gammaproteobacteria; order Thiotrichales; family Thiotrichaceae; genus Thiolinea. Next base: position 1,517 of record CACVAV010000404.1, read on the forward strand.
AGAATCATCACCGAAAATATTAACCAGCGCAGGCATGTGCCATACATGGATACCACCGGAAGCAACGGCGAAGACACCGGGCATGGAACCCCAATCCTGATCAAAGAAAATACCGCGTGAACGGTCTTCCGGAATGTAAGATTCACGCAATAAATCAATCCAGCCTAAGGTTGACTCACGGTCACCTTCCAGCTTACCGACCACCGTACCGGTATGAAGGTGATCACCACCGGATAAACGCAGTGCCTTGGTCAATACGCGGAAATGGATACCATGATGCGGGTTACGGTCGAGTACCGCATGCATCGCACGGTGAATGTGTAACAACATGCCATTCTTGCGACACCAACGTGCAAGACCTGTATTCGCTGTCAGACCACCGGTGAGGTAATCGTGCATGATGATGGGAGAACCGATTTCTTTGGCAAACTCAGCGCGTTCATACATTTCTTCAGGAGAAGGTGCGGTCACATTCAGGTAATGACCTTTGCGCTCACCGGAGTGTGCCTGAGCGGTTTCGATAGCATCCTGCACAAACAGGAAACGATCCCGCCAGCGCATGAAAGGTTGCGAGTTGATATTCTCGTCATCTTTGGTGAAGTCAAGACCACCACGCAGGCATTCATAGACAGCACGGCCATAGTTCTTTGCGGACAGACCCAGCTTAGGTTTGATCGTACAACCCAACAGCGGACGACCGTATTTATTCATGTGGTCACGTTCGACCTGAATACCATGCGGCGGCCCGTTACAGGTTTTAACGTAAGCAATCGGAAAGCGGACATCTTCAAGACGCAGCGCACGCACCGCTTTAAAGCCAAATACATTACCCACTAAGGAAGTAAAAACATTGACCACCGAACCTTCCTCAAACAGATCGATCGGGTAGGCAATAAATGCGTAGTAGCAGGAGTCATCGCCCGGCACATCTTCGATTCTATAGGCGCGTCCACGGTAATAATCCATGTCTGTTAACAGATCAGTCCATACCGTTGTCCAGGTACCGGTCGATGATTCAGCGGCAACGGCGGCGGCGGCCTCTTCCCGGTCAATCCCGGCTT
>CACVAV010000405.1 GCA_902727945.1 uncultured Thiotrichaceae bacterium
TATCGATGGTGGACGAACAATGAGAATTTGTGGTGTTGAGTTAACCGGTAACGAGGCTGTTATCTGCCTGCTCAGTCTGGAGGATAAACAGTTTAACTTACCGGATTGTCGGGTGCGTAAACTGAGCCTGCCGAAGAAACATTCACAGCAGGAAATGCAGAAATTCCAGGCTGATTTCACCCAGCTAATGGCTGATTACAATATCAATAAGGTGGTCATTAAAGAACGCCTGACCCGAGGCAAATTTGCGGGTGGCGCGATGAGCTTCAAAATGGAAGCAGCCATTCAGCTTATTAAAGGTATCCAGGTACGCCTGATGAATGCGCCTGAAGTCAAAGCTGCTCTGGCGGATAACCCACTGCCGGTTCTGTTTACTGATACTGGTTTGAGAGCCTTCCAACAGAATGCCTTCACAACTGCTTATGCTGCATTGGTATCACAGTAAAATGTATTATTTTGATCTTTATCTTAGCTTTTAGGAAAACACATGACCAATAACGATGTCTTACGTCGTCTGCGTTACACGCTGGATCTGAGTGATTCAACCATGATTGCCGTATTCGGGCAGGCTGATCTGAAAGTCGGGCGTGATCAGGTGAGTAATTGGCTTAAAAAAGATGATGATGCGGATCATGAGCCGCTTGATGATCAGCAACTGGCTACTTTCCTCAATGGTTTGATTAACCATAAGCGTGGCAAAAAAGATGGCCCACAGCCAGTGCCGGAGAAAAAGCTAACGAATAATATTATCCTGAAAAAGCTGAAGATTGCTTTTGATTTAGACAGTATCGATATGCTGCAAATGATCGGGCAGGGCGGATTAACGATAAGCAAACATGAATTGAGTGCCTTTTTCAGAAAGGCTGATCACAAACACTTCCGTAAGTGCAAGGATCAGGTATTGCGTAATTTTCTTCAGGGATTGCAGGTTAAGCTGCGTCCGGGTGATGATGAAGAAAAACAGTGGGAGGAGGCGATTCCGGAGTCGGAGACTAAACCTATTCAGGAAGCATCATCGGAAAAAAAGACTGCTAACCAGGCGGTGTGGAGCAAAGTATCCGTTCCGGATTAATTTATCTGTTCAGGTGGTGCTCCGATACCGCGCATAATGCCTGTTTCCCCAAAAGTGCAGTGACCTGTTTTTATGTCGACTTCCCCGCCTGAACGTTATTCCAAAGCGCTGCTGTTAAGCATATTTCTGCCCTTTGCCGCCGGTTATTTTCTGTCTTATTTATTCCGGGTGGTGAACTCAATCATCGCGGGCGATTTGTCCAAAGACCTGGAATTGGATGCGAGTCAGTTGGGCTTTCTGACCAGTGTTTACCTGATTGCGTTCGCGGCTTCACAATTACCCCTGGGCATTATTCTGGATCGCTACGGCCCGCGCAAAACGGAGGCGGTGCTGCTGTTATTTGCGGCTGCCGGAGCGGCGATTTTTGCGATGGCGGAGAGTGCCACCGGCTTATTAATCGGGCGGGCGCTGATTGGTTTTGGTGTGTCGGCTTGCCTGATGGCGGGGTTTAAGGCATTTGTGGTCTGGTTTCCGCTGGAACGGCTGCCGATGATTAATGGTTTCCTGCTGGCAGCGGGTGGTTTGGGTGTGCTGGCTGCTGCTTCACCCCTGGAATTTGCCTTGCAATTTACCGATTGGCGGGGCGTGTTTATGGCACTGGCTGTTCTGACGTTTGTAGCGTCGCTACTGATTTATTTTATGGTGCCGGATAAAGCACAGGCGCAAAATCATGTGACATTGAAAGAGCAGATTGAGGGGCTGAAACAGGTTTTCAACAGTAGGGCGTTCTGGCGGGTGGCACCGGTTTCTGTACTGATTCAGGGGGCAGCCATGTCGATCACCGGCTTGTGGTCGGGGCCTTGGTTACGTGATGTGGCGGGTTTAGATCGGGGTGAAATTGCTTATGTGCTGTCATTTATCGGTGTCGGATTGCTGTTGGGTTATGCACTGTTGGGGATTTTATCTGATCAGTTGAATCGGCGTTTTGGTATCCGGCCGCTACAGGTGGCAATTACCGGCATGGTGATTTTTTTGTTTATGCAGGGGCTGTTGATTCTGGAATGGACAACGTATCCCGCTTTATTGTGGATGGTTTATACCTTTTTCGCGTCGTCCGGCGTGTTGATGTATGCGGTATTGTCACAGCAGTTTCCGGTAGCGTTAGCAGGGCGGGTGAATACCAGTCTGAATTTGTTGGTGTTTATCAGTGCGTTCCTGATGCAGTGGGGAATTGGTGTGGTGCTTAAGCAATTTTCGGGCAGCAGTTTGGCGGCTTATGATCCGCTGGGTTATCAGGTGGCGTTTGCCGGGTTGCTGGTGATGCAGGTGGTGGCGATGGGGTGGTATTTCCGGGCCGGGCGGGGCAAGCGCATTGTATGAAGGCATCACCGGCAGTGACAAGGATCAGGGTCAGATAAATCTTGCTATTTGATTTTCCGGTGATTATAGTTTTTGGTCAAGCGATGGCGTCGCTCCAAACCATAGGTTCCTAAGGTTTGAAATGCATATTTTTCCTGTACGCCGGGATCTTTAAGGGGTTCTGTGTGTACGCCTG
>CACVAV010000406.1 GCA_902727945.1 uncultured Thiotrichaceae bacterium
CCCCTATTTTCATGACGGACGTTACCAGACACTGACCGAGGTGCTGGATCATTATACGGATGCAACGTCCGGCGAAACCCATCTCCCGACTATTGAACTCAGCGCACAGGACAAACTGGATTTAGTGGCCTTTTTGAAAACATTGTCGGCTACGCCATAAGCGGCTACCATAATCAAATGACGACACAACATAGACAACATAAAACAAAGATTGGTATTGCACTGGGCGGTGGCGCTGCCCGGGGCTGGGCACATATTGGTATTCTGCGGCAACTAGCTGACATGGGTATCCACCCTGAAATCGTCAGCGGGTGTTCCATTGGCTCGCTGGTCGGTGCGGCTTATGCAGCAGATAATCTCGACAAACTCGAACGCTGGGCGTTATCACTGACTAAAATCGAAATGATGCGTTATTTCGAGTTCAATACTTCATTTAACGGTTTTGTGCGCGAGGAAAAGCTTCAGCAGTTTTTTCATGAACAGGTTTGTGCCAGACAACAAAGCATCGGGGGCTTAAAAAAGCAGTTTGCCAGTGTCGCGACGCACTTACATGACGGCGAAGAAATCTGGTTTACCGATGGCCCGGTCATGGATGCGGTTTGGGCCTCAATTTCTCTGCCCGGACTGTTTCCGCCATTCCTGCATCAGGGTAAATGGTTGATTGACGGCGGACTGGTTAACCCGGTTCCGGTATCATTGTGCCGCGCAATGGGTGCGGATACTGTCATTGCAGTGAATCTGAATCACAATCTACCGGTAGCAAAGAAGCAGAAGAAAATATCAAAACCGGAAGCACAACTACCGCCAAACAACCCGGCGCAAAACGGGCCACAGATAGAAATCATAGGCAACCATCTGATCAACAGTGTCGCCTCATCATTACGCGACTATTCAAACACCCTGTTCCCGGAAAAGAACGACGACAACCCGATGCCCAGTGTTATTGATGCGGTGGCGGGTTCTATCTACATCATGCAGGACAAAATCACCTGTAGCCGCATGATAGATGATCCGCCGGAAATTTCACTGACACCGAATCTGGGTAGCATGGGATTGCTCGAATTTTATAATGCACAGGAAACCATTGAAGAAGGCAGGCAATCGGTGCTGCGCATACAACCCCGGATCGAGGAGATCATCGGGTCAGCATAAGTAGCTCAAACCTCATTCCCAGTTCTGTTTAAACTCACCCAGTTTACGGCGTTCGCGCTTATCCGGTTTACGGGTCGGCACATTAACGCCATGCAGGCGGCGCATTTCGGTTTGCTCTTCGCGCTGTTCCTTGTGGTGCTCATCTTCCTGATACAGTAAGACGGCTTCCTTCGCCGGGCGGCGCTTATCATTCAGCCCCAACACCGTCACCACCCAGGTATCAGCACCTTTACGGATACGCAGCTCATCACCGGGGCGTATCGGACGCGCCGGTTTTACGCGGTCGCCATTGACATGTATATGACCGCCGGTAATGGCTTCTACCGCCATCTGCCGTTGTTTAAAAAAACGGGCTGCCCACAGCCATTTGTCCAGCCTGACGCTGGTTAACGCTTCATTTCCAGAGGCCATTCGACAATACGCTCCTCCCAATTATTCTCATCAATCGTTTTACTGTACACGAAACGCCCGGTGATTGACTCACCCGCCTGATGGATGCTGTCTTTATCACCCGTCACCAGATGATGCCATTCCGGCAAATCATTACCTTCATGCAGCAAACGGTAAGCGCAACTCGGTGGCATCCAGTACAGATCATCTAAATTATCCATCGTCAGCCGCACACAATCCGGCACCAAGGTTTCACGGTTAGCATAATCACCACACTGACACGTTTTCGCATTCAACAAATCACAGGCAATGTCTGTGTAATAAACCGTACCATCACTGTCATCTTCCAGTTTATTCAGACAGCATTTAGCGCAATGATCACAAATACTTTCCCATTCAGGACGACTCATTTCCGCCAGTGATTTTTGCTTCCACCACGGCTTAGCGGCTTCACTATTTTCATCAGGTATGTCAGCTTTCGTATCGGATTGATCTGTCATTTTTTTGCCTCAACAGCAGATTCGGCGATTAGCCGCTCACGCAGTGCTGCGAAAGACCCGGTAGCACTGTAGTGCAAAACATCCTTACCTTCTTTATCCAACAAAATCACCAGTCCTTTCTGCGGATAAAACCAGTACTCAGCGGTTTCATTAATAACGAATTTGTCTGACGGTTCACCAAACTGTTTGCCGACAATATCCATCTTATAATCCGCCACCGGCATATACACCAGATAACGCACTTTCTGCTCGTTGATCTGCTTCACAGCGGCTTCAGATAATGTGTATTTCCACGAACCTGATGCCTGTGGTTCACGGTCAGTGCTGGTGTCAATGTACCCCTGAAGCTGAGCTTCCGAGGCCTCTATTTCAGCAATCAACCGGGCGTCGAAGATACCCAGGCGGCGCTTACCAAAATAAGCTTCTAAACGCGGGGCTTGATTATCACTGGTAAACAGGGCAATTTCCGGAAAATGCTGAAAGCGCTCAATCATTTCACGCAGGGTGACCCGGCCGATTGAAAG